>CALKDV010000029.1 GCA_938084085.1 uncultured Nannocystaceae bacterium | reverse complement strand
CGCCCGCCGTCTAGCGCGCGCTCGCGAGGCGATCGAGGAGGCCTCGGATATCGACGGGCAGCTCGAAGTCAGCGTCTTCGGACTCGGAGAGGGCGACGGCGGCGCGGCCATGTGCCCCTTTGAGATCGCCGAGCCGCGCATCGAGGGTCGCTGCGAAGAAGTAGCGAACGGCGCGCCGCGCGGAATCTTGATCCAGATCGACCTCGGAGATGAGCGCGTCTCGGAGCGCCTGGGACAGCGCTAACTCCTCGTTCGCGACGTAGGCCAGGCCCTCGAGCGTCTGGGCGAGGGCCTCGGCTCGCTCCTGTGTGAGGGGAGACGCGCCGTAGAGCACCTCGAGCCGGTCGCCGAGGGCGTCTTGCGCGTCCTTGCCTGCCGCGATCTCCACGCGCGCGAAACCGAGGATCGCCGTGGGCTGCACGGGGTCGAGGCCGAGGGCGCGTTCAAAGGACGTTGACGCGGCCTCGGGTTGATCGGCGCGCCGGCACGCCTCTCCATGGATCGCCCACGCTTGGGCCGCCTGAGCGCGGTCTCCACGCTGTTCAAAGATCTCGGCGGCTGTCTTCGATCGTCGCATGGCCTCCTCGTACTCACGAAGTTCGAGCGAGGCCATTGAGAGCATGTAGCCGACGGTCGGCTCGTTGAAGCCTCCGTTGAGCGCCCGCACAAAGAATGGCTTTGCCGCTGCAGCGGAGTACGTCGACATCTGAACCTGCGCCCACACGAACGCGAGATCAGGCGGGAGCTGATCTTCCGCCGCGAGCGCGGCGAGATCTTGTTGGGCGGTGGTCTGGGCCAACTCCGCGACGGTTGGGTTGGGAGGACAGGTCAAGAGTGTCGCGGTGACGCGCGCCCTCGCGATGCGGCCGTGGAGCGTGAGGGTGCGAGAAGTGGAGCGCTCGATGGCCTGCTCGAGGTTGGACAAGGTGGCCTCGACGGAGATGTCGTTGGGGCCAAGTCGAGTGTCGAGATCATTGTCGATGACGCGGGTCGCAGGCGCGTCACCGTCGAGGTCCTCGAGGCGCCACGCGACCCCGCGAATACATCGAGTGAAGTTGAGCGCGAGGAGATTGGCACGGATCACCGAGATCCACAGCCCGTCCGCGCCACCGGAGGAGGCGCGGAGCAGCTCGTCTGCTGTTTTGGCGGCACCCTGGGCGAGCATTTTTTTGGACGAGGAGAGGACCTTGCGTGTGTCCTTGGTGACGAAGGGCTCCGCCGCGTCGAGGACCGGGGTCAGGTCTCTCCACGCGTCCCAGCCCGCTTGCCGGTCGCGTCTCGATTCTTTCTCGGGCCAAGACCCCGCGCATCCGATCCCCCCGGTGGCAGGAGCGAGCAGCAGCAGCACGCAACCTCCGCGGATTGCGGCGAGTCGGTGGCGGCTCACGTGCGCGAGGAGGCGGCGGTGGCACCGAGCGAGAAGGGTCGATGGCGAGGGCACGGCGGTGACGCTAGCAGGTTCGCACGCGCACGTGAATGACGCGCGGTCCGACGCGGAAAACTCAGGGGTGGACCGAGTGGCGCAGCGAGATCTGAATCGCTCAGCGCCGCGCGGAGGGTGGCGGGGGCTCCGCGGTTCGCGTCTCTTCGCCGAGCCGCTCTAGCCATCGTCGCGCGCCCGTGCGGGTGTCGCGACGACGCGCCGTCGCGAGGGCGGTGAGCCCCTCGAGCCCAAAGAGCGCGAGGCCTTCCCGCTCAATTCGGCGGACGAGGACCTTCGCGAGGGGACCGTCCGAGAGGGCCCATTCGCGCAGGACCCACGGCTCCACGTCATAGAGGGTGCTCGGAATCGCGAGCCAGCGCATGCCCACCTCGCGGAGGCTCTCACTCTTGTGTTCGATCAAGAATGGGATGAGGACCGACAGGTGAACGTCTTCGCACGACGAGACCGCTTCGGGCGTGGGGTTCGTGACGAGCTCCTCCGAGAGGTTAACGATCTGCGCGAGCCCGGCGACGACCTGTGTGGGCTCGATACCGAGTCGAGCCAACGCGTCGTTGAGCGCCTCAACGCCGGAGCGAGGATTGGGCGCCGCCTGTTTTGTGGCTCCCGCCAAACGTTGGCGGACGAGATCCCGGAGCCAGTCCCACTCTCCCCGCGTGCCCTTGCTGCGCTCGACAATTTCGTAGCCGAGTCCCGCGAGGGTCTCGAGGCGATGGGAGATCAGGGCGTTCGCGTCGCGGTGACTCTGCCATCTCCACGCGAGCAGTCGCCCGTCACCGAGGGCGCGGGGGACTGCGTTGGGCACGTCGAATGCGTGGGCGCGGGTTTCGCGGACGTTGAAGTTGCGGCCGAAAAAACCGGGGCGACGAATGAGGGTCACGCGGATGAACTGCCGCTCTGCGCCGCGCGAATCGGAGGTCTGATCTTCTCCAAGACGCAGAGTGTAACCGTCTTGTTCAGTCGTCTTCGCCATCGTCAGGGAAAGTCTTGCACGAGGATCCGCGCAGCCACAAGGGGATGGGAATTTCTTGCCGGGGTGTAAGCGCGGAGGAGGGACCGTCGTTCCAGACCACACGAACGCCCCAGGCGTTGTCAGGACCGAAGGACGAAATGACCCAATCCAACACGAGCCGCTCACCCACCTCTCCACAGAAAATCCAGCGGACGGGCCGTCAGCCGCGCCGGAGGGGATTTCTCGCGTGTCTGGCCGCGGCCGCGTGTCTGGTCGGCACCCCGACGGTTCATGCGCATCCGCCGGCGTCGAGACCTGCCAATTCGCGACAAGTTCGCCAGGGAAATATTGAGATCTACGCCACTCGCGCAGACGGATCTCACCTCGGGTCTTTCGAGCATGGTGGGCAGTTTTATTTGGCCGGAGAGCAGGGGGAGCGGTACGAACTGCACCTGCGCAATCGCTCTTCGTCGCGGATGGAGGTGGTCGTGTCCGTGGACGGTCGCGACGTTCTCACCGGAGAAGAGGCTGATTACACCGTGCATCGCGGCTACATCGTCCCGGCGTGGGGGACGGTCACAATCCCGGGATTTCGTCGTTCTATGGATCATGTAGCCGCGTTCCGTTTCTCAGCGCCCGACCGGGCCTACTCCAGCCGTCTGGGCACGCCTCAACACGTCGGCGTGATCGGTGTGGCGGCGTTCCGTGAGCGCACCGTCCGGCGGAGGCCTCGTCCGACTCCAAGGGTTGTGGCGCCGGAGGCCGAGGGCCACCATCACCACCGCAAACACAAGCGCTCGCGCGGGGCCGATATGGAGGAGCTTCAACTCGACGATGGGCCGACGAGCGGATCGTCGATGCCCGCAGCGCGCCCCTCGGGATCCCGTGGAGCCGCGGGGCACGCACACGAGGGGATGGTGGAAGAGGACGCAGTCTCACCCGCTCGGCGCCGGCGAGCGGGTCCGCGACAGCTCGGCACTCAGTGGGGCGAGGATCTTCATGACCAGGTGCGAGAGGCCCGCTTCCGCCGGCGAAATTTTAGACGCCCCGATGTGTTGTTGAGGCTCGACTACGACTCGATGGATGGGCTCCGCGCCCGCGGCGTGATCGAGCGACCTCGCCCCCATGTGCACACACCGGACCCCTTCCCCGGCCGAAACTTCGCCGAGCCACCTCCAGGTCGTTGGTAGCGGAGGTGCTCCACCGGGTCTCGGAGGACGCGACGTCGGCACTCTCGCTTGCTACGATGCGCCCAGCGCCGTGGAGAAAGCCCCGACAGCACCGATTTCGTTCGCTCAACTCCCGCTCTCGGCTCGCCTTCGTTCCAACGTTCGCGCGGCGAGAGCGGCCGTGCTGAGCGCCCTGGTGTACGGCGGCGCTCGACTGCATATGAAGTTTGTTGCGTCGACGCGTCGCCAACAGATATTTGACCGGTGGCTCGTTCGGTGGGGGCAGGGGGTGCTGTCAATCATGGGAACCGAGGTTGTGACCCGCGGAGAGATCGCGCCGCGCAGCGACCTCCCGCGGCTGGTCGTGGGGAATCACCGCACCGCCATCGACATCCCCTTGATGCTGGCCCACTTCGCGGGCGCCGTCGTAAGTCGGGGCGACCTTGAGTTTTGGCCTGTCATTGGCGCGGGTGCTCGCGCCGCGCAGGTGGTGTTCGTGGACAAAGACTCCACGAGCAGCAAGATGCGCGCGATTCGAGCGGTTCGTCAGCGCCTCCGCGCGGGGCGGACGGTGTCTGTCTTCCCGGAAGGGAGCACCTTCGAGGGCGACGAGGTGCGGCCATTTTTTCGGGGAAGCCTCGCAGCCGCTCGGGGCATTTCCACCGAGGTTGTGCCGGTCGGACTCGCGTATCCCGAGGGCAGCGAATACCTTGAGGAGACGTTTTTAGAGCATATGAGACGCTACGCGGCCCGCTCCAGTGTTCGAATCGGTATGGTCGTGGGCGCCCCTATCGATCTCGACGCGCTCGGCCCGAGCCCGGAGAGTTTTTTGCGCGACAGGGTGCAAGAACTTGTGACCGAAGCGCGCGCCCTCGCGCGGTGAGAGGGCGCCGCCTCGAGAAAATCCAGGGCGTTTACTCGGACGCGGAAACGAGGCGATCGACGACCGCGGCGGCGCACGCGAGTCCGAACGCGCCGGTGACGAAGCTCGCGGTCCCGTAGATCAGATTTCGTTGGTCGCAGGTGTGCATGCCGTTGTCGCCTTGCGGGCAGACGCAGACAAAGCCGGTCCCCTCGTCATAGTCGAGGGGCTGCGGGTTGGCGCAAGGCTCCATAGAGAACACCGTGGGGATTCCCCAAGGTGCGGAGGTCTCAAAGCCATGGTGTTTGCGCAACAGCTTCCGCGTCGCTTTCAAAAAGGGGTCGCCGGTGACCTCCGCCAGATCACCACGTTGGATGGCCGTGGGGTCCATCCTCCCCGAGGCCCCGCCCGAGACCACCATGGGGATCCCCTGCGCGCGGCAGGTGGCGATGAGGTGCGATTTAGCGGCGAGGTTGTCGATGGCGTCCACGATCATGTCGGTCCGCGGCTCGAGAAGTGAGGCGCTCGTGTCTGCGTTGTAGAATTCTCGACGCGGGGTTACGCGGGCGCTCGGATTAATGCTCGCGAGTCGCTCCGCCATGACCTCCACCTTGGGTTTGCCCGTGGTGCCCTTCATGGCGTGAAGCTGTCGGTTGGCGTTTGTCACGCAGACCAGATCGAAATCCACCAGGGTGAGGTTGCCAACCCCGGAGCGAATTAAGGACTCCGCGGCCCAGCTGCCCACACCGCCCATGCCGAT
>CALKDV010000028.1 GCA_938084085.1 uncultured Nannocystaceae bacterium | reverse complement strand
CGGACCTCAAACCCCTTGCGCTCTCCCCAGCGCTGGAACATGCGCAGCATCATCTCTGCCCAATCTTGGCTGTCGACACCACCCGCCCCCGCGTTGATCGATAGCAGCGCGGAGGCGCTGTCGTGCTCCCCGGCCAGCATGCGGCGGAACTCGAGGTGTTCGATTTTTTTGTCCGCCTCGTCCATCGTCTCCCACGCCTCTGCGGCGCTCTCTGGATCCGATGCCTCGCGCGCGAGTTCGTAGAGCGCCACCGCGTCCTCCAGGGCGCCGCCGGCATCGTCGAGACGCTCGATGAGCTTTTTGAGGGTGTTTTGCTCGCGCAAGACCACCTGAGCCGCGTCGCCGTCGTTCCAAAACTCCGGGTCCGCGGTTTGAGCCTCTAGCTCCTCGAGTCGCTCTACCGTGCCCGGGTAGTCAAAGATACCTCCGCAACTCACCAAGACGGTCTGTCAAAGACCGGGTGCGCTCGACCATCTTGTTGTGTTCGGGGGCCTCAGGATGGTTGGGTTCGGACATGGTGGTTCCGTGGAGGAGTGGAGGAGTAAAGGACCTGGGACGCATCTCGCGCCCCGCCGTATGCGCAGAGGCTAGTGCAGCCCTACGCTTCAATCAAGCGCAGTTGTCGCCGCGACGCGGGTGGCTCAAACGCCACAGGATATTCGTTGGTGAAGCACGCCGTACAAAAGCCGAGGTCGCGACCCTCCTGGACAGCGCGCAACAGGCCGTCCGAGGACAGGTAGCTGAGGGTGTCCGCGGTGATGTACCGCTGCACCTCTTCGACGGAGTGGGTGGAGGCGATAAGCTCGGCGCGCGTGGGTGTGTCGATCCCGTAAAAGCACGGGCCCGTGACCGGAGGAGATGAGATGCGCACGTGCACCTCTTTCGCCCCGGCCTCCCTAATCATCTTCACGATCTTTCGGGAGGTGGTACCTCGAACGATCGAGTCATCGACCACCACAACCCGCTTGCCCTTCAGCACCTCAGGGACCGCGTTGAGTTTGAGGCGCACGCCAAAGTGCCGGATGGACTCTTTCGGCTCGATGAACGTTCGTCCCACGTAGTGATTGCGAATGAGCCCCATCTCGAAGGGGATCCCCGCCTCCTTCGCGTAGCCCATGGCCGCGACCACACCCGAGTCAGGAACCGGAATCACCACGTCCCCGTCCACCGGCCGCTCCTTCGCGAGCTGCCGCCCCATGCGGACGCGGGCCTCGTACACAGAGATGTCGTCGAGCACGCTGTCGGGCCGCGCGAAGTAGACATGCTCGAACACGCAACGGGCGGGGGTCGCGGTCGGCAGCCTGTGAGACTCAATCCCATCGCGGGTCACCACGATGACCTCGCCGGGCTCCACGTCCCGAATCTTCTCAGCGCCGATAAGGTCGAAGGCGCAGCTCTCGGAGGCGATCACCACGCTGTCTGGGCTGTCCGTGACCCGTCCGATCATCAGCGGGCGAAACCCATGGGGGTCCCGCGCTGCGATCATCTCATCTCCCGACACCATCACCAGGCTGTAGGCGCCGCGGACGCGGGTCAACGCGCTGGCCAAGCGATCGACAAAGGCACCGGAGTCGTGACGCGCGATGAGTTGCAGCACCACCTCCGTATCCGAGTTGGTCGAGAAGATAGAGCCCGCCTCCTCTAGTTCCGTCCGCAGTTCCTCGGCGTTGACCAGGTTTCCATTGTGCGCGATCCCCATGGATCCGTTGCGATACTCCACCGTGAGCGGCTGAATATTCTTCGGCAGCGAGCCGCCCGCCGTCGTGTAGCGCACATGACCGATGGCGACGCTGCCCGGCAGGCGACCTAGCCGTTCCCGGTCGAATGAGTCCGCGACGAGCCCCATCCTCCGAACGGCGTGGAGCGTCCCATCGTCAACCGTCACCACCCCGGCGGACTCTTGTCCGCGGTGCTGCAACGCATGGAGGCCAAGGTAGGCGAGATTCGCCGCCTCTTCGTGATTGTAAATGCCGACGACGCCGCACATTTGGGATGCCAGTACCACATTCGAGGCGAGTGGGCATGGCGAAAACGCCAGCCGTCCCCTACAGGCCTAGGTTCCGCTTCAGGCGCGGTACGGGCGGGAGTTCGGCGGGGACGAATGAATTCCCCGTGAGGCTTTCAAACGTCTCGATGTAGCGCCGGGAGGCCTCCATCCGGATCTCCTGGCTCAATGGAGGAGGAGCCCCGTCCCCCAAAAATCCTTGGTTCGCCAGCCAGCGGCGCAAAAACTCCTTATCGAGGCTTCGCGGCGGCTCGCCTGCACGCATCAGCTCCTCGTATCCTTCGACGTACCAATAGCGAGAGCTGTCCGGTGTGTGAATCTCGTCGATCAGCACGACCTCGCCATCGGGCCGCCGCCCAAGCTCGTACTTGGTGTCCACGAGGATCAAGCCCCGCTGAGCCGCGATTCGCTGCCCCTCCGCGAAGAGCGCGAGACACTGCGCCTCCATCGCGCGATAGTCTTCGGGAGAGATGAGGCCCCGGGCGAACAGCTCCTCGGGGCGTACGCTCTCGTCGTGGCCCCCTTTAGGGGCCTTGGTCGACGGCGTGAGGATGGTTTGCGG
>CALKDV010000027.1 GCA_938084085.1 uncultured Nannocystaceae bacterium | reverse complement strand
GATGTACTGTTTTTCGAGGCCCTTCATGGTCATCTCGAAAACCAGCGTCTTCTTCACCGCGCCACCCCGGTGAATCTTCATGGTCGCCACGTAGGCTTGATCTGCGAAGCGCTCCGCGTCTTTGTCGATGCGCGCCAAAATAGCGTCTCCCTTGGCGTCCGCTGCCGCCGGCGCCGGCGCTAGCCCAACGGTCAACATGGGAGCAGAGAGCAAGGCGATGGACAACAGCAGTGGCTTCTTCATGGGAGTATCTCGCGGAGTATTCGAAGGTTCGCGGTGAACGCGGGGCTCTCGAACCCCTGCTCTTCGACGCCGCGTACGCTGCATTATTTCATGAAATCGAAGCGCTGGCGTCGCTCCTGACCACCCCTGCCCGCGCAGTGATGCAGATCACAGTTCCAGGTTTGCCTCGGGGCCAACGTCAGAATGCGGGGGTGTTTCAGCGGCGGCCGCGAAGGAGCCACGGCGTGAACCAGAGCGCGCCGAGCGCTGCTCCGACGAGTCCTAGACCCAAGCCGATCCCAAATTGTTGGAGCGGCGGCATGTTGGACGCTCGCAGCACGCAAAACGCGAGCGCGAGTTGAATCGAGCTGACCAAGACAACCCCTCCGAGATCGCGGACTGCGTCACGTCCAGGTTCGGCGCCGCCCACCGCCCGCGCCCGCAGCCCTAGGTGGATCGCGAAGTCCACGCCGGCGCCGAGCGCGATGCAAGAGATCATACTCGTACCCACGCTGATCGGGTACCCCAAGATCGCGAGGGTGCCTCCCACGAAGGTCAACGTCCAAAGCGCCGGCAACAACGCGAAGATTGTCCTGCTGAGGGCGAGGACGATCGCCAACGCGATGATCGAGACGAGCGTAGATTTCCATAGGGAGGTGGTGACACTGGACGCGAACGCTGCGCCGATCAGCGGCTGCCCCGTGACCCGGGCAGAGAATACCAGCGGCGTGTCGCCCTCGCCCGCCATCTCCTCGGGGACGGCCCACGATTCATCGTCGAGCTCCGAGAGCACCGGCGCCGCGCGATCACACTCAGCGTCGGACAGCGCCAAGCCTTGGCAGCGAGCCCGTGAACCATTGGACTTGATCGCCTCGTCAATCCACGCGCCGAGATGCTCTGCCGCGAATTCGATCCCCTCCGGATCTGCGGCGGCGACCGTGGGGAGGCGCGTCCGCATGAGCGCCTCCAATGCCTCGCCTCTCGGCGTGAGGAGCGACTCGGCCGTGAGCGAGAGACGCGCCGACTCGGGCACCGCCACGGCCACTGCGCCCGCTTCAGGATCGAGGGCTTCATCGCGAAGCTTCACGACTTCGCGCAAGAGCTCTGGGGTCGCGACCACCCCTGCGTCGTCGTCACCGCTGGGCAGCTTGACGGGACGGCCGAGCAACGCGGTCAAACGCTCGCTGACGTCGTCACGCCGCCGAGCCACCACCTCCGAAGCCGTGGACGTGGTGACGCTCCTCGGTTCGGCGTAGGTCGCCGTGAGCGCCTGGACTGCGCGCGCGACTCCCACCTGCGCCTCGCCGTCCATCGGCGCGAGCTTCACGTGAATCAGCGCGCCGTCGACATCCTCAGTCATCAGCTGCGCCATCGCCGGGTGGCCGATCAAATAGGTGAGCACTCGACCCGCGCGCGGCGAGGTCTCTGGCACACCGCGGCGCCCTCCGAGCGCTGCGTTGAGCACCTCCACCGGCTGCATGACACTTCGAATGTCCACCACCCCGTCGAGCTGCTCGATCTCACTGGTGAGATCGCGGATGGTCCGCATCACCTCTTTCTCGCGAAGGTCACCACGTACCGCGATCTGCAAATAGGTGGAGCCTCCAAAGTGTTCTTGAAAGAATCGGTCCGCGCGGCGAGGCGCGCTATCCTCCGCAAAGTTCGCCGCGGTGTCGGGATCGGCCTTTAGGGTCGACGCGGCCGCGACACCCGCGAGGGCGAGCAGCGCCAGTGTCCAGGCCGGCGGAATCGGCGGCATCGGGATCCCCATCTCAGGACGGGTCGGAATCGCTGATTTCGGGAGGCAAGCGAGCATCGCAGGGATCACGAGCAGCGCGAGGACAAAGAGCACCAGCACACCCACGCCCGCGGCGAAGCCGAACCTCTGCATCGGTACCTGCGGCATCACGAGCAACGCGAAGAAGGCCACGGAGGTGGTCGCGCCACTCAGCGTCACGGGCAACCACAGCTCGCGAACCGCCTCACTCGCCCGCGTCGCAGGGTCACCGGAACGCCGCTGGTACCCCGCCAGCATATGCATCCCGAACGCTCCACCCAGGGCGATCATCATGACTGGGATCGACGAACTCACGATGGTCAGCGGCTCATCAAAGGTCCCATGCGCGCCCATCACGATCGCCACGCCGAGGCCGGTGACAACTAGATTGATGACCGCGGCGGTCAACGAGCGCAGGAAGAACGCCGAGACCACGACCAGGACGCCGATGACGATCGGAGAGAGGGTCTCGATGTCCTTGCGGCTAGAGACCGAGGCCTCCATCTCTACGAAGGGAGCGCCCGCGAAGTGGAGCTCGCCATTCCACCCCTCCTCCACCGTATGACGAACCTCATTCAACACCTGCACCCGCTGAGCGAACGCGTCTGCTCCGGCCGCCGCCTTCGGCTCCAAGAACACCAGCATCGCAGCCGCGCGGCCGCTCTCCGCGATCAAGTTGCCGACGGCGTCCGAACTCGCTAGCACGCGCGCCCGAATTTTCTCGGAGTCGTCGAGTCCTTCCGGGACGAGCGCGGACACGACCACGCCATCATCCACGACCTCCGGGTGCGGAAGGTCCGCGAACGTCAAGACCAAGCGGACCCCCGGGAGTTCGCCTACGCGGCGCCCCAAGGTGCGAATTTGTTCCACCGCCTCCGGCCGCAGCATGTCCTCGCCCGAGGCCTCGGCGAGCCCAACAAGCCCAACCTCAAGCATGCCGAACTCGGCCGACACCTCTTGGAACGCGATGACATCGGCGCTCTCCGGCGGCAGGAAGGCCAGGACATCATCGTCGTTGCGAACCTCCGTCGCGCCAGGCACGAGCCAAACCACTACCGCCGCGAACACTACCAAGATCAGGTAGCGGAGACGGATGAGTGGATGCAGTGCTCGAGGTGTTGATTCGGTCACAAGGGATTCCTACGGTGTCACCACTACTAATCTTAGCCCCAAACAGGCGTAAGCCAATCATTTCGGTGCGGCACTCGTCCGTGAACCACATTGTCAAAATGCGATTGAATCTTCGCAGTGATCGGGCCCACCGAACCGTCGCCAAGCACCCTGCGATCGACGCTTCGCACGGGGGTCACCTGCGCTCCGGTGCCGCACAAAAAGAGCTCGTCGGCGACGTAGAGCTCCGTCCTGCCGATGTCGCGCTCCACAAACGACAAGCCGAGATCTTCGGTGACCATCTCGATCAACGAGCGTCGCGTGATCCCGTCCAAGTTATCCTTCGTGCTCGGCGGGGAGTAAACCACCCCTCGGCGCACCAAGAACACATGTTCTGCGCTGCCTTCCGAGACGACGCCGTCCTCCGTCAAAAAGATCGCCTCATCGAATCCATTGTCCATCGCCTCACGACGGGCGAGCGCGCTGTTGAGATACCCGCCGGTGGGCTTCGTTCGAGAAGGGATCGCGTTGTCGCGCACACGCCTCCAAGAAGAGACGCACACGTCGATCGCGTCCTTATCAATGTACCGCTTGAGCGGCATGCAGTAGCAGATAAAGCTGCTGTCCTCTTCGCGCAGCACCGGCGCAAGGAGGTTCGAGTTGTTGATAACGAGCGGTCGCACGTAGATGTCCTCGTGCACGTCGTTGCGTCGCAGCAAGTCGAGCACGATGTCGCACACCTCCGCCTGCGTCCCTGGAAGCTGCATGTAGAGAATTTTCGTCGACTCCTCGAGTCGCTCGATATGCGCGTCGAGCCGAAACACAAACACCTGCTTCCCGTCATCGGAGCGATACCCTCGGATGCCACCGAAGCAGCCAAGTCCGTAGTTCAGCGCGCGGGATCTGACGTTGACCGTCGCGTGTTCGTCCTCCACAAAGGTTCCATCGATGTACGTGAGCATCGCGCGGAGCATGCCAAAAACGAGGACGGTTGGTCGATGCTTCGCGGTTCTATTTCGTTTTGCGGCTGCTAGACACCGCTGGTGGTCTTCTCGTTTGGATGCGTAACGAACTTCACACCGTAGAGGCGACAGGAACACGGTTTTTTAGCAAGTAACTATTACGTATTCCCCTTCACGTTTTTGAAGTGTGTGGTGCACGCATGACCGTGAGAATGGAATCCATCCGAGCAGGTGCGCTGACCGCCGTCCTTGGAGCACACGTACCGAGAACGGCGCGTCCACGAACTTCGACGCTCGACGCAGTCTCATCAAGTGCGTTAGAGTGTCCGCGTAACGTTGGTGGGTGGGGCGAGATGTATGCGCCACCTTTGTATTCACGAACGACAAAGGCGAGGCACTCTCGGACGGTCGGCCACGATCCGCGCTCGCCTTGATTGAGTTTGCTCCATGCATAGAAAAAACGCCCGGCTTCACATCCTCGCCTGCTTCGCCCTCCTTCCCCTGCTCACCGTATCGAGCGGCTGTGCGAAGGACGGAGACAACCTCAATGGCGAGGGCGGCACAATGAGCGACGGTACCGGTGGAGGAATCTCTGCGGATGGCGGAGATGGCGACATCGGCGATGATGGCGAAGGTGGCACCATGAGCGGTGATGCCGGTGATGAGAACGGCGATGGTGACGGTGACGGTGACGGTGACGGCGACGGCGGCGATGGTGACGGCGACGGCGGCGATGGTGACGGCGACGGCGACGGCGGCGATGGCGATGGTGACGGCGACGGCGGCGATGGTGACGGCGA
>CALKDV010000026.1 GCA_938084085.1 uncultured Nannocystaceae bacterium | reverse complement strand
TGACGGGCAGACGTGACCAACACGGGCGTCAAAATCAGCGCCTGATAGACCGCCACGATCCCCACCTGCCGCCACTCCTCACGCCGGCGTACGAGCCAGGTGCTCGACGGTGTACTCGCACTTGTGAGGAGGTCTCCCATGCTCCCTTGGCCTACAACAAAGGGCGCGGCCTGTGAAGTCTGCGATGATGACCAAGATCACGGGGCTGCGTGGGTTCGCGAAGTCGTGCCCCGTCGCGCCGCAATTTTGGTTAAGGAACGGCACCAGTTTGTCCCTCTTCGAACGTCCGGATCGAATCCCAAGTTTCGTGGTAACGTCCACAGAACATGACTCTGCCAATCTTCTGCGCAAGTCACGAGCGCATCTCGTTGTCACCCCGAGGCAGAGCACGCGCACACCGAGCGCTCGCCGCGGCCGTAGGCCTCTCGATCGTCGGCTGCATCCACGACGTCACGGCCACCGCGCACACGGACGCGCCTGTCCTCGTGGGACCGGTCCATCAGATTGAATCCACGTCGCCGCGCGAAGCGTCGCCTCTCTCCCCGTTCCGCGCGCTGTTGATGAACGTCAAGGTCAGCACAGGGGATGAAGACGATCACGAGCCCGACCTACGCCTCAACAACCAGCACATGCTCGACACAGCGGTGAGCAACGCCACCGGCGGACGCGAACGCACGTTCGTCGCTCTCGAGGGTGCGCAGGTGAAGGCGATGATCTTCGTGGTCGGCTGGGCGTTTGAGAAAACCACACTCAACCTGTTCGGCACGCTCTCAAGTCAAGCCGGGATCGAGCCCGCGCCCGCGTCCGCCCCCAGCACGGAGCCCATTCCCAATACGGAGACGCCATGATGCACCGTGTCCTCACGTTGGTGGTCCCACTCATCGCCGCCTTTACTTTGTCTGGATGCATCGCAGGCGGACGCACCACGGTGAAGTTCGACGACACGCTGTACCCGGTGTCCCTCTCCCCAACTGTCTTCGGTAGCGACGGCGAGCTTCTGCGGCCGGACGGTCACGAGACGGTGGGGACGCTCAAGATTGATCGACGGGCCTGGAGCCTCGTGTGGGGGGCGGTGCCCACCCGCAAGTCCACCGACCTCTCCAACGAGATCAACGCCCAAATCGACGCCGCCGAGGGGCACGCGGTGGTGAACCTCAAGATGATGGCGCGGCACTGCGTTGGCAACTACGTGATCCCGCTGACACTGCTTCCATTTTATCCTGGATGTGTGAAGCTCAAAATCCGTGGAGACATCATCCGCGAGAAATAGCCCAAGGCCATCATGTCTCCCCTCCCACACGGAATTCGTGCGGTCGTGCGAGCCCTCGCCGACGACCCCACCCAAGGTATCGCCAATCACCTCCACATTGAGAAGCAAGCGCCGCCTGATCCGGCGTCGCTCGCCGCCCACGACGTGATCATCGCGGTCAAGAGCGCCTGCGTGTCTTGGGTTGACGCCCTTATGACGAGCGGGCAGTACCAGCACATGCCCAAGCTCCCGTACACACCGGGGCTTGAGTACAGCGGCGTCGTCGCGTGGTGCGGCGCCGACGTGGATCCCGCGAGAATCGCGGTTGGAGATGAGGTGTACGCCGACGGCTTCCAGGTCGGACCACGCACCTCCGGCGCCTATCAGCAATGGGGCGGGTTCGCCTCCTACGCCGTCGCGCCCGCGCGCGCCGTGATCCCCAAGCCTCCGTCGCTGAGCTTCGATCAGGCGTGCAACTTCGCCGGCAGCTACGAGACCGCGTGGCACTGCTTGGTCGCCTGCGCGAACCTGCAGCCCGGGGAGACCATTTTGATCCACGGGGCCTCGGGCGCCACCGGACTCGCGGCGGTTCAGCTCGCGAAGGCCCTCGGTGCCACGGTCATCGCCACGGGTCGCACCCGCAGCAAACTCGAGGTCGTCGCTCAACACGGAGCGGACCACATTTTGACCCTCGCCAACGAAGATGGGAGTCCGGGGGTCAGGCGCTTTCGAGACGACGTGAAGGCGCTCACGGAGGGTGCAGGCGCAGACGTGGTCTACGACGCGGTCGGTGGCGACATCTCCCTTGAGAGCCTCCGCTGCGTGAAGTTCGGCGCCCGGTTTTTGATCGTCGGATGGGCGGCGACCCCCGCCGTCGCCAAGGGTAAAGGAGGCCGCGGCGCCCCCAACGCCAACCTCCTGCCGACGAACCTCATCATGATGAAGGGGCTCAAGGTGCTCGGCTGCCCCATGGTCATCTCTACTCAAAAAGATCCGAGCATTCGTCCTCCCCGCGTACAGCACCTCAAGGCCCTCGCCGCGGAGGGCAAGCTCGCGCCACATATCTCCCACACGTTTTCGTTGCAGGAGGCCGCTGCCGCCGTGCACGCGAGATGGACCGGGAAGGTCATTGGAGGATGCGCCGTGAATCCCCCCGCGCTCCCTGGGCTCCCCTCCGCCTAAGTCGTCCCCATAAAAAAGACCAAGGCTCGAAACGACGAGCCTTGGTGAGTGATGGCAAATAGAAGGCCGCGTGACACGTCGCGGTCTCCTCTTACTTGATTCGAATGTAGCTGCTGTGGTTCATGTCTTTCCCTTCGAGCAGAGCCGCGGACTTTGGAAAAAAAACACCGTCCCACAACGACCCACTCCTGCGCTGTAGGCACCTGCCCCCGCGCCACACCCACCTACCGTGTGGGAGATGGTCTTCAACCTTCACTGGCCGTACGATTCGTGATTCCCGGCGAGATGCTCCCGCTCTGCAGCGGAGCTCTCTCGCCCCAACGTCGCGTTGCGGTGGGGATACCGACCGAAGCGCACGATGAGCGCTCGATGCTCGTCCGCGTATCGTCGCGTCTCGTCATCAAAAACCGAGAACAACCGCACCGAGTCGTCTTGAACGGCTCGGGACTCGGAGTGCATATACGGCATGTACGCGAACAGCCGTCGCCCCTCCTCGATTTTGAGATCATCCCCTCGCAGTACCATCTCCTGAGCCAGGGCCAACGCTTGTCCGTCGGCCGCGAACGCGCGCGGATGCCGACGATGAATCTGGCGGCTGAACTGATCGAGCACGATGATTTCTGCGAGCCGCCCCTCCGGCGTGCTCCTCCACGAGACGAGCTCGTTAGCGACCGCCTTCGCATGGGTCGTCGCGAACCCCTCGATTACAGCGGCATCGAAGCTCTTTTCCCCGCCGAACCAGTCCTTGGGACCATGGGCCTCAAACCAGAACGACAAGACGTCAGCGACGGTTACGGAATCATCGGCGCGGGAGTCCATACGTCGATCATGTCATAAATCGAGCGTTCATCGTCCACTCGGTGTGAGAAACAATCGCCCCTGATCAAGGTAGACAGCCCTGCCACGCAGGGCTACGTTTCTAACATGTCACTGTCTAAGTATGCGGCCTGGGGCATCTGCCTCGTGACTAGCTGTGCGCTGGGATGTTCGAATCAAGGTGAGCCGAGCGGCACGGACGACGGCGGAACCACCGCTGCCCGCCCCAACTGGTACGAAGACATGGCCCCGCTGGTCGCCTCCAATTGCCAAAGCTGCCACAGCGACGGCGGGATCGCGCCGTTCTCCATGAACGACTACGAGGAGACGAGACCATGGGCGGCGTTCATGGCGCAGCAGGTCGCCGCGGGGGTCATGCCGCCGTGGCACGCGGTGGAGACCGAGACCTGCGCGCCGCCCTTCCCTTTTAACCACGACGCGCGCCTGTCTGAAGAAGAGATTCAAGCCTTTATCGACTGGGCGGACCTGGGCGCGCCAGAGGGAGACCCCGCGTTGGCGGCGAACATCCCCCCTCCCATCAATCCCAACCTTGAAAACCCCACCGCCACCATCCCCATGCAAGGGTCGATCACGGTAGAGGCCACCGAGAACACGCTCGACTTCGTTCACTGCCTCAGCTTCGATCTCGGCAACACCGAGGATATCTATCTCGACGGCATTCAAGT
Source organism: uncultured Nannocystaceae bacterium (assembly GCA_938084085.1). Classification (GTDB taxonomy): domain Bacteria; phylum Myxococcota_A; class Polyangia; order Nannocystales; family Nannocystaceae; genus JAAZXR01. The sequence continues at coordinate 4,824 of CALKDV010000026.1, read as the reverse complement.
GCTCCCCGGAAACCCCGAGATCGCCCATCACGTCCTGATGTTTATCGACCCCTCGGGCGCCTCTGCCTCCTGGCAAGACGGCATCCGCGAAGACTGCGGTGGCGGACCGGGCGTCGCCGACGCCACCCTCATCGGCGGCTGGGTCCCAGGCTCCTTCCCCTTCCAATCGCCAAAAGGAGTCGGTGTCGAGTTCCCCGCCGGCGCTCGCATGATCTTGAACTACCACTACCACGCCACGGGCGGGGGCCCCGAGGTCGATAACTCCACGGCGCTCGCCGTTCGGTACTCCACCCAAGCCCCCGAGTGGAGCTCGTTTTTTGAGCTCGTCGGCGCCCCCGGCGTTGGCACCATTCAAGACCCACCCTTCCTCATCAAAGCGGGCGCCAAGGGCCACGAAGAGGTGGTGGATTGGGTCGTGCCGGACTTCGGCAACGTCGACGCGCGCGTGTGGGCGACAGCCAATCATATGCACAAAGTGGGGGTGGACATGCGGACGAGCATCATCCGCGGCGGCGAGGAGCACTGTCTCGTGCAAACCCCCTCGTGGGACTTCAACTGGCAGCGCATCTACACCTACGACACGCCCATCGCGGAGGGTTTTAAGGTGGAGAACGGCGACATCGTCCGGGTGCGCTGCACCTACGACAACACCATGGACAACCCCGCCGTCCTGGAAGCCCTCGCCGAGGTAGGGGAGACCGAGCCCATCGACGTGGAGGTCGGCGAAGGCACCCTCGACGAGATGTGCCTGGTGGGACTCGGCGTGGCCTACAAGACGCCGTAGACGCGGGCTCGGGCGCTACTCACAGGCGACGCCGTTGAGGTAGACGCTCCCACCTTGCACCTCCACCGAGGGGATCCCCGTAACGCAATCCGGCGAGCTCGGGTCGAGGCAACACGCGAGGTTGAGCCCCAGCGTGTAGAGCACCGGTGGGATGTCTTGCTCGCAGACCCCCATGGTGAACACCTTCTCGACGCCGCTCCCGCTGCAATCGAGGTTGCCCGCGAACTGCGTAAATGTGAAGGTGCTGTCGGGGTTGCAGCCGATGGCGTTGGCGGAGTTGGCGTGCTCTTGCCCCATATTGTCCACGCCCACCCAGCCGTGGCAGTCCTCGGGCGCCATGCCGATCGGCCAGGTGTGGACGTTGCCACCGGCGCAGGTGGAGTCTTGGCCGGTCTGGAGCGCCACGAGGGGAAACGCGCACGCGCTGTCGCCATCCCCGTCGCCGTCCCCGTCCCCGTCCCCGTCGCCGTCCCCGTCCCCGTCTCCGTCTCCAGTGTCGGCCCCCGTGGTCCCGCCGTCGTCCGCGGAGGTCTGCGAAGTGGATTCTCCTTCGCTCGCGCCGTCATCCCCGTCATCGTCCCCGCATCCCGTCAGCGCCAGGGCGAGGGTCAACGCCACGGTCGCAGCGTCGTGCGACGACCGGAGGGGCCACGCGATGGGGAGCAAAGAGGTCGACCGAGTCAATCCAAAAATCTGCATGCGCAAGACCCTACGCGATGCTTGCTTTATTCACGACCGCGCACCGTTGGCGCGCGGCTACTTCACGGTAAAGAGACTGTAAAGTGACAGGATCAGCCTCGCCCCGCGGACCATACGGACGCCCCGTCCACCGCCTCGGTCCGTCGCGAGAATCGCCACATCCCGTAGATGGAGAGCCCCACGAGCAACACCCCCACGGCGTACACCAGGTTGCCAAAAAGTTGAGCGCGATGCAGCAGGTGCCAGCGCGAAAACAGCCAGTTCCAATCGTGCATGCCACCCCCCACCAAGGGGAGCTCGGTGAGCACAGCGTCTTTCATGTACCGCGCGATATTAAACATGTTCTGGCCGAGCCACAGCACCATGACCGCCGCCGAGAACCCCTGGCTACGTCGCCAAAAATAGACGCCGCAGGCGAGGGGCCAAAACAGCTGCCCGAGCGTGCCCCCTAAAAAATGCATCACCCGCCCGAAGGGGGTAAGGAAGAGGTGTCCTGCCTCATGGAAGGCGAGGTCCACCCAGTCCATGAAGCGAAACTCTCCCGGGGTGAAGATCATCAAAGCGCCGTACACGCCGAGTCCCGCGGTCACCGCCAAGCGCCCGCGGTCGAAGGAATCGAGCCAACCTTTTGCGGGCAGGCGTCCCTCCGGCAGCCGTGGAGCGGGGCTACGCTTCACGATCGCTCTCCGCCGCTGGGTTCACTCGCCTCACCACGACGCCATGGTAAAAAACGCCGCCGACTGGATCCCGTTGTCGTAGCTCCATGTTCCTTGAGATCCGATCTCGCCACTCGGAGGGCTCATGGCGTCCGACTCCAGCGGGAACGCGGCTGAGAATGTGTGTGTGAGCGTCTCGGGCGGTTCGGGTTGCACCTCGACGACCTCGAGGCCGCCGGCCAGCGCGCTCAGGTCGAGGGTGAAGGCTGCGGAGACGCGCGGACCAAGTCCCGCAGGATCGCCCTCTTGATACAAACGATGCACAAGCGTGGTCTGAAACTGCTCTGCGAACAGCCCGTCACCGGTGGCGAAGTCCAATGCCACATCCACCTCGATTCGATCTGGACACTCAACGTAAATGGCGGGCTCCTCGCTCCCGTCGCCGGGCGTGGGCTCCGAGGCGACATAGCGGACCTCGCCTCCCTCGTAGAGCGCGCCGAGCGTGAGTTCGACCGGCCCAGGCGTGGCGTTCGTCACCACCACGAAGCCCGCGCCGTCCGCTGCCGGATCGGTCCACGTGAGCGTCAGTGGCCCCACGCCCACGGCCGCGTCCAACAGCGCTTGCCCTGCGATTCCCGCCGCGCTCACCTCGTCGACGGACGCGAGCACCGTGACCGTGTCTTCGCAGTCGTCGCCGTAGCCCGTACCTTCGTTGTCTTGGTTGGACGGGTCCCCCTTGTCGTCACATGCGGAGATCCCCGGGAGCGCGAGCACAAACGCGAGGACACCCTGCCAAGACGCCAGTCGTGAAGAAGCCATGCGCGAAGTCTAGCCTGGCCGGGGTGCCCGCGCGAACGAAAAGGTCCCCGGGCTGCCACCACCCACCTGGGCCACGCCTCAAATCTACACATTTTCCCCGACCCCGAGGAATAGAGGGCACTGGTCCGGCGTGTCCGTTCACGATGACCCCAACGCGCACCTCCTCAGACTGGATCCCCTACGCCGTGGCGATGCTCGGCCCCCTGGCCCTGTGCGCGACGCAGTTTTGGCGCCCCGTGGCGCAGTTGCCTACCCCCCATGAGCCCGCGCCCGCCGATTGTCGAGCGACGCTCGTGGCCCCCACGGAGTCAGAGCCCCTTGAACATGAAGACCGCGGGTGCGCGAGCGACCTCGTGTGTCACCCCGACCATCTCGACCCACTTGAAATTGAGAAGGTCGCCCACACGCCCGCCATCAACTTTGGATTTGTGCGCGACGGATACCTCATTTTGAGCCAGTCGGTGGACACTTCGTGGGGTCACGGGCCATTGCGCGGGCGCGAGGGGCCGCTCTCCAGAGAGCTTCACGCCTATATGTACGCGGAACAAGACGCGGACGTCTCCGCCATCCCAGAGGAGTTTCGCGGTGCGGACGGCTCCATGGTGGACGTCTACGGCGACCACGGAAAAATTTGTGAGGCGCGTCTCGGTGCTTTGACCGTGGTCGCAGAGTTTGACGGCATGCCATTTTTTAGCGAGCACGGGTTCATCCCGCATGACGACGGCACCCTCGACCACGAACAAGGTGAGGCGCTCCGCGCGTCAGTCTTCAAGCGTGAAGACCGGTGGCTCGTGGCACAGCTCGACCTCCCACCCTCGTGTGAGGGGGCGGTGTTCGCCCGCAGCGCCTCGCTGCCCGCCCCGCTGATGTGGGCGAGCGAGAACGGCGTCACGTCGAAGAAACGCCGCGAGGATTTTCTCTCGGCCGCGGACGCCAGGCTACGTGACGAGTACGATCGCTACCTCGACAGGCAGGCGATCCCGACACCGGAGCTCGACGGACCGCGCGACTGGGACACCTTCGCCCGGAGCAGCTATCAACGAAGAGTCTATCGAGGGGGCACGGGCCTCAAGCGGGTCTTGTTCCAGTCCGTGGGGGAAGCCCCGCAGGCTTGTGACGACGGCTTCGGTCAATCGCACTCCGAGACCACGCTGCTGCGCGCGAGCGGCCTAGAGCCCCTCCCCACCATGGACTGGCTCACCGCCCCGCCCGTGGCTTTCCTCGACGTGGATCGCGACGGCCGGCTCGAGACGCTGATCTATGACATCGATGACCGCGACGGCTATATGCTCCTCGACGTCGCCGGCGAATCGATCGCCACCAACGCCCGCCCCTTCTACGGCTGCCGGTGCTGAGCGCAGCGCCTGACCTACGGACCGCTGGCGTCAACGGTGCAGGCGAGGGTCATGCTGATAACGCTGAGATCCTCGCCGCTTTGTGCGGCCCAGGTGTTGAACGCGTCTTGGACCTGCGCCAGGTCTTTTTTGGAGGTGGGGCGCTTGTCCACGATGCCCTGGGCCACAAGACTCGCCACCACGTCGCGGGTGAGCACAAAGGTGGGCTTGCCCACGCTGCGCAGCACCCGGGGCCCCGTATCACCTCCGAGTCGACTGCCCCCCTTTTTTAGGTGCGCCCACAGCCCCACGATGTCATCTTCGGGCCACCGCGCGACCATCTTTGCGAAGCTCCCGTGCTCGGCGGCTTCGTCAAGCAGGTAGCGCGCGTTCTCTACAACCGCCTCGATCTTCTGCCCGTTGCGGACAATGCGCTCATCACGACGCAGCGCCGCGACCTCCGCCCCGGAGAGATTCGCTACACGCTCCGGATCGAAGCCGTGAAACGCCGCCTCAAACCCCTCCCACTTGT
>CALKDV010000025.1 GCA_938084085.1 uncultured Nannocystaceae bacterium | reverse complement strand
GCCAAAGCTCGAGAAGCGGGCCGACAACGCCTCGAGGCCGACCTTGCGGAAGCGGGCCGCGGAGGCCTTGAATCTGCGCTGCCTAATGTCGATCAAGCCGAGCTGTTGGTCGATCTGACGAGGCGCGACGCCGGCTCTGCGGGCGCGCTCGAGCAGCTTTGTGGCGGCTTTGAATTCGCCCCGCATGATCGAGGCGCGCGCCCGCAGCCACAGGGCCTCCGGCTCTTTTCGATCTTGGCGTAGGGCGATTTCGGTGGCGAGGAGGACCTCGTCGAATTGCGCCAACCGCCACGCAGCGCGGCCCCAGCTCAGCGCGGCAGCGCCATCGTTGGTCGCCGCCTTGGCCGCCGCCCGCGCCGCGTCGAGCGCCGCGATCTCGGGATCGGGGGTGGGATCGGGCACCGGGAGGACAGGGATGTCAAACGAGGGGAGTTTGTCTGCGGCGTGGTGCACCCGCGTGACGTTGATGCGCACCGTGTCCTCGATGGGGTCCTCCCCGGGGCCTGGACGAAAGCGCGTGGTCTGGACGATGGAGTAGGGCACGAGGACGTCATCGATGGTGCGAAAGTCGTCGTATCGAACCGTCCGAATGGCGTCAGGATCCTCGCGATCCACGTCGCTCTCCTCGTACAGCAGTCCGGTGCGCCGTTCGAACCAGTAGCTTCTCCCTGAGATGCTGCCGTCGTCGGCGCGCCAGGCGATACCATCGAGGGTGCGCGGCGGGATGCCGTCCTCGCCGTCGAGGGTGCGAGGGCTCAAGAGTTCGGGGGTGATGCCGCGTTGTTCATAGTCGAAGAACCACCGAAGAAGAGCGTCCTCTCGGCTGCGCGCACGATCGGCCGTCGCGTCAATGCTCAAAAACGTCGGGGGGCCAGACTGCACCTCCCACCCTTGCGTGCCGTCAAAACCTCGCTCGGTGACCACGGCGTTGGCGGGTCCGCGACCCTCTTGGGCCGGCGGGCGCACCACGATGCGCCGATACATTCGTCCGTCGGCGGTGTTGACGAGGAGGAACGAGCCGGGGGGCGGCCCCTCCTCGCACTCGGAGGGATCCTCTGCTTCACAGGGGGCGGCGAAGTCGATGCGAGCCTCCACTGTGCGTTGGTTGAGGGCGGTCACCGCCGCGTCGCCGCCGAGGGCCGCGACGTAGCGCTCGAGGACTTCGGCTGCCGTGGTGGGCGCCGTCGCCACGACCTCGGGTCGCTCGCTGTCTGGCCCAGGAATCTTGAGGCATGCGGGCGTGGCGAGGGCGGTCACGCACAGCATGCCGGCGGCCAGGCGTCGAGGGGATCCGAGGGCCGCGTGCGTCCGTGAAGATCGGCGATGCATGACGGTCACTTTGCCCAACGATGGGCCGCCGTGTCCAGGCGCAGGCCGGGATCCAACGAGGTCGCCGGTGGGGATGCGTGCTAGCGTACAGCCATGTGCGCTTGGAAACGCGGCAGGCCGGTGTGGCGTCCGACAGCGCCGCGCGGGCTCTCCTGCGTGCTGGCCGTGGTCCTCGCGGGGTGCGCTGGGGCCCGCGGCGAGACAGCGGCGCCTCCGGGGGGTGGAGAGGCGAGCGCCGTGGAGGGCTCGACGAGCGCGAGCCCATGGTCCACCGCACACCGCGGGGACGGCTTGGACGCCGCGCTGTCCGAGGTCTCCAGGGCGTGCGCCGAGAAACTCCGCGCTGATTTTGAGGAGGGTCGCGCGCGGCATCTTGAGTGCGATCGAGAGCGGGTCGTGGTCGCCTCGCTCCTCGCCCCGCCCGCGGACGCCGTGTTCGGTGTGGGCCGTCTGTGGCAGATCACCACCCACGCGTTATGGATGGAGACCGCGGAGGCCTACGCGTGTGAGCGGTGGCCGCTCAAGCGTGGCGTGGATCTCGCCTTGTCGCGGGAGTGGGCAGAGCATGCTGGGTGCGCGCTGCGACCACGTACGCGCCCGCTGAACCTGGTCGCGCGGCTGGAGGATGGCTCCAGCATCGTGGTGGAGGGGGCGCTTCCCGCGGCTCCTGAAGGTCGTCAGGTGTGGTTTGGCGATCTGCTCGCGAGCGTGAGCCTCCCCGGTGGTCTCTCCGATCTGCGGAAGATCCGCCGCCTGGGCCTGGGCGAGGAGGCGTGGTTGGTCGAGCTTGATGTTCCGGCTCTGTTTCGAGGGCTGACGGATCGCGCGGCGGTGTGGAGCGTCCAAGGGTGGGCGACCCCGCACCTGTTCGGGGCGTTGACCGCCGAGCATCCGTTCGACTATGGCGCGGCGATGTTGGGCCTGGAGCGCTTGATGGTCCGCCAGGAGCGAGATTTTACAGGGGTCATCGGCGGGGACATGTCCCCGCAGACGTTCTTGCTGCGCCACGCGTGGTCCCCCTACCTGGTCGCCGTGCGACGCCACGTGGGGGTGTGGGGCGCGAGGGCGTGGAGGTCTCCGGGATCCGTGAACGGGGGCTCGTCGGCGCCCGCCGTGGGCGGGGACGTCACACCCTAGCGTTGGCTAGCGTTGGCTCGCGGGTCGGCGGGGAGCGTGGGCACCGCGGTCGTCGGCGGCGGCCACTTGTCAAATCCGACAAAGGGGCGCGGGATCATGGGCGTCGTGGCGACATACTCAATCTTGGGGCCGTCTCCGGTGACGATGAGCAAGAAGTTAATCCACGCGCCCGAGCTTGAGTCGGCGTACGAGCACCACATGGGCTCCGCGCCGCGGCTGACGTAGTCTTGAACCGCAGGCAGCTCGCGCCCGCAGGAGATCTTGGTGCTGCCGGAGGCTCCCTGGCTCGACATGGCGGCTCCGGTCTCGCGGAGCCTTCGCATGAACAGCTCTTGGTGCGTGTGGACAAAGAGCGTCTCGAAGCGCCGGCCATCGCGTTGATGTGCCGGGCGCGCGGTGTGGGGGGTCAGGCCAAAGCTCGCGGTGGGTGTCATGATCGCCATCAGGGTGTCCATGTCGTCTTGGGAGACGGCCTTGAGTGCGCGTGCGCAGATCGCTTGGCTGTGGCCAGGAAGCTCGAGCTCGCGGTCTTTTAAGGAGACCGCGAAGGCGTTGGCGTAGCTCAAGAGCGATTCTGGGGCGTCCTCAGAGATGGGAGCAGGGACGCGCTCGGGGTGCGCACCCGGTCGCTCGCCACCCGACGGAGGCCACGGGGAAGAGCAGCCCGCGAGTCCGAGGATGAGGACCGCCGACGTGAAAAATCCTGAGGCCGGGGGCGTGCGATGCATGGGGGAGTGATAGGACACAAATGGGAAAATGGGCAAGGCGCTTGGAGCGCTGTCCATTTGGTCTTAGCATCCATGCGATGCCGCGCGCACATGAGGTCTTCGCCCGAGCGCGCCACG
>CALKDV010000024.1 GCA_938084085.1 uncultured Nannocystaceae bacterium | reverse complement strand
CCAAAGAGTCCAAAGAGTCCAAAGGCGCGTCGCGCCGGCCGAGTATCGTCATGCGACGTAAAGGCTCAGGGACCCGTCCCGCGGAGCGCGAGCGGGAAGAGGGGGACGAAGAGACCGATGGGGCGACCTCCGCTCCCGCGCGGGTTACGGTTCGTTCTTCCGGTGCACCCTCCCGGGGCACTCGGACCTCGGATCTCCCAGTCGCAGAGGGCGCGTCAGCGACGACACCGAATTCGGCATCGCCGCAGGCGCCGGCCGCACCTGGGACAGAGGCGGTCCGCGAGCAAGCGGCCCCCGTGGCCACCCCGCCCGTGTCCGAGGCGCGTGCGCCGGTGGCCGTCACGCCGGCGCCGGCCCTCAACGAGCCGCCCGCAGACGCGGCGCCACAACAGGTACGGGCAGCGCAGAGCGCGGGGCCCCGACCCGGTGAGCGGATCGACCTGCCCAAGAGCACCCGTCGCTTGCCTGGCGGCATGGCGAGTCGTCTCGAGCAGGCGCCGAAACCAGCCGTAAAGGCTTCGACGCCGGCCACACCGGCAGTCGAGCCCGAGACCGTCGAAGATGCGCCCGCAGCTGCGACCGGTGCAAGCGCCCCTGAAGGCGCAGAAACCGCCGAAGGTGGCGCGGGCAACCGAGGGGTGATCCGCAACCAAGAGGGCGTGATCGTCGGCATCAAGACCAAGCAGCAGGGGCCGAACATCACCGGCTTCATCAAGCTTGAGCCGCGCAAGTCCGCGCGCCAGCAGGTCATCATCACCGAGGCGAAGAAGGGTCCTGGTGGAGGTCGGGCGAGCGCGAGGAAAAAACGCGAGGAGCGAGCCCAGCGAATGAGCCGTAATCGCCCGCAGCGGCGAGACCGGTTCCGGAGCGGCCCTCCCCAGATCAACACAGTGGAGATGAGCGAGGCCAAGCGACGCATCCGCGTCGACGAGGTCATTCAGGTCAGCGACCTGGCTCACCAGATGGGCCAAAAGGCCGCGAAGATCGTTCGCGAACTATGGGGACTCGGACTCCGCGGCATCACGATCAACAACGCGGTGGACCTTGAGACCGCCGAGCTTGTGGCCGAGCGCTTTGGATACACCGTCGACAACGTCGCCTTCAACGAGGAGGAGATCGTTGTGGACGAGGCCAACGATGATGAGGATCTGCGGCCTCCGGTCGTGACGGTGATGGGGCACGTCGATCATGGGAAGACCTCATTGCTCGACTACATCCGCTCCGCCGACGTCGCGGACGGCGAGGCCGGTGGAATCACCCAGCACATCGGTGCCTACCGAGTCGCGACGTCCCACGGGGACGTGGTGTTCCTCGACACGCCGGGCCATGAAGCCTTCTCTTCCATGCGATCTCGCGGTGTCCAAATCACCGACATCGTGGTGCTCATCGTCGCCGCAGATGACGGGGTGATGCCCACGACCATCGAAGCCATCGAGCACGCGAAAAAGTCGGGCACGCCGATCATTGTCGCCATCAACAAATGTGACAAACCCGAGGCGAACCCAGGGCGCGTGAAGCAGATGTTCATGGAGCACGGGATCGTCGGCGCCGAGTTTGGCGGCGACACGGAGATGGTTGAAATCTCCGCCAAGACGGGCGCGGGGGTCGACAATATGCTGGAATTGCTGGCGCTGCAGGCGGAGGTAATGGACCTTCGGGCGCCCACAGACGGTCGCGGTGGCGGCGTAGTCATCGAAGCCCGTATGGACAAGGGGCGCGGCCCGGTGGCGACCGTGCTCGTTGAACGAGGCACCTTGTCACGCTCCGACGTGGCGGTCGCGAACGAGTTCAGTGGAAAGGTGCGCGGCATCTACGACGATCGAGGACAAGCGATCACCGAAGTCGGGCCTGGGACGCCGGTGGAAGTGCTCGGTCTTGATGGCGTGCCGTCGGCCGGCGATCGATTCGACGTGGTGGAAAACGAGCGCGCAGCCAAGCAGCTCGTCTCTCACCGCCGAGAAAAGCGTCGCCGGAAAGAGAGCGTTCGAGCGGGCCCCTCGGTCCACGACCTCATTGCCAAGCGACGCATCCCCTCGGTCAAGATCGTGCTTCGAGCGGACGTGCAGGGATCGGCGGAGGCGCTCAAAGAGTCACTTGAGGCGTTGTCTACGGAGAAAGTCCGCGTGGAGGTCATCTTCACTGGGGTGGGCGCCATCAACGAAAACGACGTCAAGTTCGCGAGCGCGGGCGAGGCCGTGATCATTGGCTTCAACTCCAAGCCCGTGGGCAAGGCAGGCACGCAGGCGGACTCGGTGGGCGTTGAGGTGCTTCAATTCAGCATCATCTACGAGGCCACCGAGCGCGTGACCGAGTTGATGATCGATCAACTCGATCCGGTCTTCAAAGAGAACGACCTCGGCGAGGCCGAGGTCCGCCAGATCTTCTCGATTCCCAAGCTGGGGGTCGTGGCAGGTTGCCGCGTCCTTCGTGGGCGCGTGACGCGTGCCAGCCACGTGCGTGTGAAGCGTGGTGGCGAGGTGGTCTACGAGGGCGAGGTCGAGTCGCTGCGCTCGTTCAAGGATGACGTCAAAGAGGTCGGCGAGGGGCATGAGTGCGGCATCGTGATCGCCAACTTCCCCGGCGTCGAGGCAGAGGACATCATTGAGGCCTATGAACTCGAGAAACTCCGCGCGACGCTCTAAGTTGGGTGGAGTCTTCGCCGCGCCTGCGCCGGGAGGCTGCTAGGGGATGTCGCGGAGGATGCAGCGCGTGGAGGCCTTGATGCACCGTGAGGTGGCGGGCATCCTTCGCCTCGGCGAGCTCCGCGATCCGCGGGTCTCCGGGGTCGTCTCCATCTCTATCACCGGCGTCTCGGTGAGCGCAGACCTCTCGCACGCGAAAGTGTTTGTCGACGTCATGGGCGACGCGCGAGAGGTCGCGAACGTTATGGCAGGGCTTGAGGCGAGCCAAACGGCGGTCCGGTCCTTGGTCGGCGCGCGGATAAAATTACGCAAGACACCAGCGATTCGATTTTTTCGCGACGAGAGCATCGAGCGCGGGCACCGTATCGAGAAGGTGCTCGCCGAGCTTCGGGACGAGGAAAATCAGCGCACGCCGGAGAGCGCAGATC
>CALKDV010000023.1 GCA_938084085.1 uncultured Nannocystaceae bacterium | reverse complement strand
ACGACACCTCTGTCTCCAAGGTGCACTATCAGATCACCCAGGAGACCTGCGCGTATTTCCAAGGGGATTTCTGGGGGCTGCTCGACGCGAACTACCTCGCGCAGTCGATCCCCTCAAGCGCACAAATCAAGAGTGATTTCGCTGGAGAACAGGCGGCCAAGGTCCCCACGCGCCCCATCGGCGACCTGGCCACAGACTTCCCAGGGATCGATCTCTCCACCCTCACCTCGGGCATCACCCCGATCAATATGACCCGCTACGGCTTCGTATACAACGGAGTCAGCTACGTCAGCGACTGCGTCACACGCTCGGGCACGTACCCCTATTGCGACGTCATGCGCTTCCCCTCCTACTCCCTCGCGAAGTCGATTTACGCCGGCACGGCGCGGATGCTGTTGGAGCATAAATACAGCGTGGATGTCGGTGGACAAATCGTGGGTTCCCTGGTGCCCGAGGCGGCCTCGGGCCCCGGCGACTACAGCGACGTCACCGTAGATCACGCCCTCGACATGACCACCGGACACTACAAATTCGCGACCTATATGGTCGACGAGGGCGGCGCCGTCATGTCGAACGACTTTTTTCTCGCCGAGAGCCTCGCGGAGAAGTCCGCTGGCGCCTTTGGATGGATGCGAAAGACCTCCCCCGGGAACAACTGGGTGTATCGAAGCTCCGACACCTTCATCGCCACGCGCGCGATGTCGGAGTATTTGCAAACGCTCGCCGGCGCGGGTGCAGACCTCTTTGAGTTACTCGTGAGCGACGTGTTCGTGCCCTTGGGCCTCGGACCCGGCGCCCACACATCTCTCCGTACTTCAGACAACGCCTGGCAAGGCGAGACCTTCGGCGGCTACGGGCTGTGGCTCATCGCCGACGACCTCGCCAAGCTCACGCGACTGCTCAACGTGGACGACGGACAGATCGCCGGCGCGCAAGTGTTGAACCCCGCCGCCCTCGACGCCGCCATGCAGCGCGACCCCAACGACCGGGGCATGCTCACCACAGCCTCCACCCCGTTCATGTACAACAACGGGTTTTGGGCGCTGGAGTTCACCCAGGCGCAGGGATTCGCGTGCGATTTCTGGGTGCCCTTCATGTCGGGCTACGGCGGCATCACGGTGGCCATGATGCCCAGCGGCGCGACCTACTGGTACGTAAGCGACAACAGCGAGTACGACTGGCAGGACGTAATCGCGACCTCGGAGGCCAACGTCGCCTCGAGCTGCACGCCGTGAGCTCGCCGGCGTCACCCGCCTTTAATGATGTAGGCCGGGATGTGATAGTAGGGCGGCTTGTGGATCTCGACATCGCGGCCTTGGAAGAACTCGTCCACGGCCTTGGTCTCCCCCTCGACGGTGCCGTAGTCGTCGAGCATCAGGATGCCCCCGGGCACAACCCGGGGATACAGCTGCTCAAGCACGGTCTTTGTGGGCTCGTACACGTCGACGTCCATATGGAGCAAGGCGATCTTTTGAGAGGGGTTGCGCTCAAGATACAGCGGCAGGGTCTCGTGCAGATCCCCCTCGACCAACTCAATATTGGTGAGCTCTTTTCGACGAAGATGCGTGGCCAGCTCCTCCTTGCTGATTCCATTTCCGCAGTCCCGCTCAAACCTATCCACAAATTCGCGATCGGACTCCAGCGACAGGCCAGCGGGGAACTCGCCGAACGCGTCAAAGCCGATCACGCGGCGGGCCGCGCTCCCCTCCAACAGATCTCGAAACGACGCGAGCCGGACCAACGAGGCCCCCTTGAACACTCCGAACTCAAGCACGTCTCCTTCGAGCCCGACGATCCGCTTGTAAATCTCTAGGTGATTCATCAGCTTCCCTATCCGCCCGGTTTCGCAGGTCAGATAAAAGCCGTTCTCGTAGTCCCACTTTTTTGTCAGATCGACGGAGTAGTTTTTCATCGCGCGCCGTCAGGGTAGTTCAAGCCCTCCGGGGATGTTGAGAAAATTGTGCCGCACACGCGCGCGATATTGACGCCGTTACGGCACCCGAGGTCGCGCCGCTTGGTGGAGGCAACCCAGGCGTCGGCTGTGCTCGACCCGAACGCCCCACATCGATCCGGCACCCGCGACGCCAACCCCGTGGCGCTCAATCCACCGTGCGGGTGGTGCTCAAAATAGCGCGGGCGCGCGACTCAATCTCGTCCCAGCCCTCCGCCTCGACCAGCTCGCGCGGAAATAAACTGGCCACAAACCCACACGCGTAGGCACCCGCGTCCAGCCATGCAGCCGCGTTCTCTGCGGAGGTTCCGTTGGTGGGGACGATCTTCAAAAACGGCATCGGTCCGAGCACCGACCGCACCCAGGCCGGTCCACCCGCGGGGGCTGGGAACAGCTTTTGAAGCTGCGCGCCGGCTCGGTGGGCGCGCAAAAGCTCGGTAGGTGTGTGCACCCCGGGCATGGCCACGACCCCGCGCGTGTGCGCCACTTCGATCACGGCCTCATCCACCACGGGGGAAACGAGAAAACGAGCGCCTGCGTCGACCGCGTCGTTGGCCTGCTCCGGTGTCAGCACCGTGCCCGCGCCCACCACCACATCTTCACGCTCGGCAAACTCGGCGATAAGATCGAAGACACCGGGGACCGTCAACGTAAACTCCACCACGCGCATGCCACCACGCACGGCGGCGTC
>CALKDV010000022.1 GCA_938084085.1 uncultured Nannocystaceae bacterium | reverse complement strand
CTACTTCGGGCTGCGCGACCAAGACGGCCAACGCTGGCTCACCGAAATCCCCGTGGATGAAGACGCGAGCGGATATCGAAGTTGGGACGGCGAGTCTGAAGGCGGCACAGGCATCATCACCATGGTGCAACAGGTGGGATCGCTCGAACTGCGCCAGGCCTACTTCACGCCCCAAGACCTCCCCCACGCAGGGTTCGTGATGGTGATGGAGGTGCGCAACACGGGCGCGAGCGTGGTCGCCGGCGTCGAAGCGTTCTCCTTGCACAACCTCCACCTCGGGACCGGTCGTCCGCAGTCCCCCTGGAACCTGTACGACGACATCGGCGAGAACGCAGAGACCCTCAGCTTCGACGCCGCCTCCGGTCAATTCGTGGAGATCGGGTTCGCCGGGACTGTGGTGGTGCAAGCGCTCGCCCCGGTCGCGCACCACGGCGCCGCGCCCCAAGCCGACCCCTATGGGATCGTCGCGGGCGGGGGAGCGGTCGACCTCCCCGACAACATCCCCTCGCCCGGCGCCGTAGATGGCGCCGTGGGTGCCTTCCAATTTTCACTGGGAGACCTCGCGCCGGGGCAATCGCAGACGGTCGGAGTGGCCGTGGTGCACCACGGGGATCCAACCACCTCCCAAATCGCCATCGACGCCCTCGAGAGCTACGTCGCAGGCCGAGACGCGGCGACGCTCCTCGCGGACGAGGTGGCGCTGTGGGCGGCGTTTCAAACCAACGAGGTGATGTTGCCGGCGGGGATCAACAGCTTCGAAGAGACCGTGCTCCGACAGTCGGCGTCCATGCTCCGGATGGGTCAGGTGCGAGAGCAGTCCGCGTTCTTGAGGGAGTGGCTCGATCAAGAAGGGGTCGAGCGTCGCTCTCGCTTCGACACGACGGGGCTCCCCGGCACTGTCAGCCACAACGGATTTGGGGGGGTGCTCGCGAGCCTCCCTCCAGGCAACTGGACCTACGCGTGGATTCGCGACGGCGCGTACGCGGCGGTGGCCATGGCTCTATACGGCATGGAGGACCGGGCCAAGGACGCCCTCCGATTCTATCTCACCGCGGAGGCCGGACGATTCAAGGACTGGAGCGAGCTTGAGGGCTACGACCTCCCCGACTATCAAATCAGCCTGGTGCGCTACTACGGATTCGGCGTCGAAGAGACGGACTTTAATGCGTTCGGGCCCAACCTTGAGTTTGATGGATTTGGCCTGTTTTTGTGGGCGCTGGGCAGCTACGAGACCCTCACCGGTGACACCTCCCTCTCGGCCGAGAATTGGGAGCTCATCTCCACCAAGATCGCCGACGTCCTCGTCGCGCTCATCGACCCTGCGACGGGGCTCGTCCGCAAGGATTCGTCGATCTGGGAGAGCCACTGGAACGGGCGCGAGCGGCACTGGACCTACACCAACCTCACCGCGGTGCGGGGCCTGTGCGACGCGGCGGTGATGGCAGATCGCCTCGGTGAGAGCGCCCGCGCCGACACGTACCGCGACACCGCCCTGGCGCTGCGCGAGGCGATGGTCACCAACCTCCTCGATGACAATTTCGCCCTCGCCTCCAACAAAGAGGAGCTCGACGTGGGTGAAGGCTATTGGGACGCGGCGGTGCTCGACGCCTTCGCCATGGGCGTCTTTGATCCCGAGGGACAAATCGCCGCGGCGACACTGGCGGGCATGGATACAAACCTCGGCGTCCAAGCGAGCGGCGTGGGCTGGTCGCGCAACGACGACCGGACGGACCACCCCGGCGTGGCGGACATCAGCCCGTGGGGCAGCGACTACGACAGCGCCGAGTGGGTGATCACCGATCTGCGAGGAGCCATGGCGGCGCGGGCCTCCGGCGACCCCGCGCGCGGCGACGCCATCACCGATTGGATCGTCGCGCAGGCCTACGAAAACTATCTGATGGTGGCGGAGACCTTCGACGAGACCGACGGTACCTACAAGTTCAACACGCCCATGCTGGGCTTCGGCGCCGGCGCGCTCGGCTTGACCCTCGCCCATCGCGGCGGGATGTTTCAGGACGCGGCGTGTGGTGCCTACTATGACGAGTCCGGACTCGGCGGCGACGACGCCGGCACCGGCGACGAGGCGACGACAGGCGACACGGAGGGCGCGAGCGGCGGTGGCGGCGACGGCTGCGGATGTCACCTCGCGTCGCCACGACCGAGCGCGTATGCTTGGCTCGTGTTCGCCCTCGCAGGAATGCTCTGCGGTCGACGTCGACGACCGCCCGCCTCTCGATCCCGTCGACGCCCCTCGGCGCTTCATCTCGGGCTCCTCGCGGCGCTCATTGGCGCTCCTGCTGGATGTGAAATCGATCGGTTTGACGAGGACTCAAGCACGGCCGGCGACGAGGGCGACGACGCCGGCGGCGCGACCTTATGCGAAGTGACCTTCACCTACTCGAGTTCGACGCCCGCCGCCTCAGTGGTCGTCGCCGGCGAGTGGCACAGCTTCGATCTCAGCACCGCGACGCCCATGACCGCAGATGGCTCCACCTGGACCGCCACCGTCGCGGTCCCCCCAGGGCTGCTCGCGTACAAGCTCGTCGTCCAAGGCGAGGGGGAGCCGGCCTGGATCTTGGACCCGACTCAAGCCCGCCGAAAATACCTCGGCGGCGTCGAGAACTCCGCGGTCAAAGTGTACGACTGCCGCACCCCGCAGCTCGTCATCGAGACCTCGCAGGCGAGCCGCCCCACCGCAGGGGACGGCCAATTCACCGCCTCGGTTCGCTACGCAGATCCCGTCTCCGCTGCAGGCCCCGACGCCGCCGGCTACACCGCCACCTTGCGCAGCGAACTCGAGAGCCGAGCCCTCAACGAACAAGAGTGGACCCTTGATCAACGCGGCGACATCGCGATTCAATTAGGGGGGCTCGCCGACGGCAAGTACACCCTTGAGCTCGTCGCCGCTGCGAACGACGAGACTACCTCGGAGCCCCTCCACCTGGTGTTTTGGATCGAAGAAGATCCCTTCGACTGGCGCGATGCCTTGGTCTATATGGTAATGACCGACCGGTTTCGCGACGGGGACTCGGCCAACAACCCGCTCCCCATCGCCGCCTCCGATCCCCGTGGTGACTTTCAAGGGGGCGACTTGGAGGGGCTGCGGCAGGCGATCGCCGACGGCTCCCTCGACGCCCTCGGTGTCCGCGCCATTTGGCTCACCCCCTTCCAGACGAACCCGACGGGGGCCTACCTCGCCGCCGACAATATTCACCAAGTGACCGGCTACCACGGCTATTGGCCCACCCGGGCCCGCGAGGTCGATGAACGACTCGGTGGAGCGGCCGCCCTGCGCGCGATGGTAGCTGAGGCCCACGCCCATGGGATCCGCGTGCTCCAAGACTACGTCATCAACCACGTCCACGAGGACCACGAATATATGAGCGCACACCCGGAGTGGTTTCGCACCGGGTGCGTGTGCGGCACAGACGGCTGCGACTGGACCGCCGACGCGCTGATCTGTCAGTTCACCCCCTACCTCCCCGACGTGGACCACTCGGTGCCCGCGGCCAACAAGGCGATGGTGGATGACGCCATCTGGTGGCTCGATGAGTTTAACCTCGACGGTCTCCGGGTCGACGCGGTCAAGCACGTCGAAGAGGCCGCGGTGCGAAACCTCGCCGCCGAGGTGCGCGAGACATTCGAGCACGCGGGCACCAAGTATTTCCTCATGGGGGAGACTGCCATGGGATGGAGCGACTGCGCCGACCCGTGCAACGACGAGAACTACGGCACGATCGCCAGGTACCTCGGGCCCTACGGACTCGACGGACAATTCGATTTTGTGCTCTACCACGCCGCCGCCTACAGCACCTTCGCCTACGGCGACCGCAGCCTGCAGCACGCGGACTATTGGACCACGCATGGCCTCGCTCGGTGGCCAGACGACGCCATCATGACGCCGTATATCGGCAGTCACGACACCGCCCGCTTCACCTCGCTCGCCGACTATCGCGGACAAGACGCCGAGCACGGCCGCGGGGTGCCGTTCAACCAGTGGGATCAAATCGCCACCGAGCCCTCGGACGCCGCGCCCTATGAGCGCATGCGGGTCGCGATGGCGTGGCTCCTCACACTCCCAGGCGCCCCCCTGCTCTACTACGGCGACGAGTACGGCCAACACGGCGGCGTCGATCCCAACAACCGGCTCATGATGATGGGCGAGGCGTCGCTCAACGCGTGGCAGAGCGAGACGCTCGACTTCGTACGCACCATGGGCAGCCTCCGACAAGAGGTGCCCGCATTGCGCCGAGGCGGCTATGTCTCCCTCGGTGGCACGGACGACGCGTTGGTGTTCGCCCGCACCATCGACGCCGCGTCGCTCGCGATCGTGGGGCTCAACCGCACCGCCGCGCCGCTGGCCGTCGATGTCTCTGTCATCGCGCTCGGGCTCAACGCGGGCGCGGTGCTCAACGACGCGCTGTCCGGGATCGACGCGACGGTCTCCGCCGGCGGCGACCTCACCGTCAACATCCCGGCCTACGGCGCAGCCGTGCTCATCCCCTAACCCCCCCATGCTCCACCACACCCGACCGCGACGCTGACCGTGGATTTCTCTCGTCGCACCGCGGGGGTTTTACTCCCCGTCACGTCCCTGCCGGGCGCTCACCCCTGCGGCGGTCTCGGCCAAGACGCGCGGCGGTTCATCGACCTGCTCGCGCAGGCGGGCGCCTCGACCTGGCAATTGCTTCCCCTCGGTCCAACTCGCCGGCTTGACGATCACTCCCCGTACAGCGCCACCTGCTCTTTCTCCCTCGCGACCGACCTGCTCACCCCCGAGGACATCTACGACGTCCTCGGCCTCGACCGCACCGCCACGCCAAATTCAGCCGCCCCCCCTTCGCTGTCGACAACATCCCACGAGGCCGACCGCGACCGCGCGCATCACCGCGCGCAGCGAGCCCTCGACTCGGCCTGGGAGGCGGCGCGGCGTGATCCCTCGCGCATGGAAGCCATGGCCGCCTTTTGTGTGCGCGAGCAGGCGTGGCTTCACGACGCCGCTCGCTTCGCCGCCCTGTCCGAGTCGCACGATCACGCGCCGTGGTGGACATGGCCCCGGGCGGTGCGAGAGCGCGATCCCTCGACCCTCGAGGAGGTCGACACGAACCACCGGGAGTCGATGCTGCGCGCCAAGTTTGGCCAGTTTGTGGCGCATGAAGTGTGGAACGCGACCCGCGCCCACGCCGCGACCCGCGGCCTACGAATCATGGGGGACCTCCCCATCTACGTGCACGCGGACGGCCCCGATGTGTGGTCCCAGCCGGACTTGTTCGACGTGGATCCACGCGGCGGCCCCACCCACTACGCGGGCGTCCCGCCCGACGCTTTCTCATCGACCGGACAGCTGTGGCGCAATCCCACCTATCGCTGGGACGTGAGCGCGGCGAGCGGACACGACTGGTGGCGTCGCCGGGTGGCTCGCCACATGGCGCTGTTCGACGATCTGCGCCTCGATCATTTCCGGGGATTTTCCGCGTATTGGAGGGTGAGTGTCCCCGCCGAGGACGCGACCTCGGGGCGCTGGGTCCAAGGACCCGGTGTCGAATTCCTCGCGCCGATCGTCGATTCGTTTGGCGCAGAGCGCTTCCTCGCTGAGGACCTCGGATTGATCGACGAGGCGGTGGAGTCCTTGCGCCTCACCCTCAAGCTCCCCACCACCCGCGTGCTTCAATTCGCGACCGAAGACGACGACCCACCGCGACACGCACCCCATGTTTGGCCGACGCGGAGCGTGGCCTACAGCGGCACCCACGACAACGCGACGCTGACCACCTGGCTCGATGAGCTCGGGGACGACGGGCGGAGGGCGCTTGAGCGACGCGTGCACCTCGTGGAGGGTTCGTGCTCGCGTGACGCGTTGCTCGCCACGCTCTTGGACTCCGCGGCCGCCCTGGTTGTCCTCCCGTTGCCAGACCTCCTCGCCATGCGCGCGGAAGGTCGGATCAACCGACCAGGCGTCGACCGAGGCAACTGGACCCTCCGCCTCACCGATGCGCAAATTCAAGCGGCGCTGGTGGACGGCCTCGCCCCCGCCCTCTCCCAATGCGGGCGTCGGTCCGAACTTCACGACCGGTGAATGACCGCCCACCCCCACATACGGCGACGCGAGACAGAGCCGCGGGCGCCGGTCCACGCCCCCGCCAAGCCCCCCTTCCCGCTCGCAATGGTGTACTCTCGTGCCGTGCGACGTGTGGCACGGTCGGTGATTGAACGCTCCGTGTCGAAGCCACGTCGGCCACGTCGAGCGGGCCTCACCGCGGCGTGTACGGTGATTCTGAGCCTCGCGATCCTCCCCCCCGACGCGCGCGCGTCGCCCTTCGCGATCCCGGCGGTCGCGTCCCCTCCGTCCACGAGCCCACCGGCCGTGGACCCACCGGCCGCGGACCCGCCGGCCGCGGACCCACCGGCGCAAGATGCTCCAGATCTACCGACGACGACCACGACGAGCCCGACCTCATCGGCCGCCGAGGTCGAGGCGCTCGAGCGGCGCCTCGCCGCCGTGGAGGCCCGCCTCGCCGAAGTCGAAGGAGAGGCGGACACCCTGGCCGAGCGCCCCGCGGCCCCCGAAACGCCCGCCCCTTTGCGCGCGCCCGGCACCCTCGACGGTCAAGCGCCGCCCAACTACGCCGATGGGTTTCATTTCGGCTCCTACGGTCGCGTGATGGTCGCCGGAGACGGCCGCGGCCGCCCCGGACGAAACACGGACATCGTCGCGCACGGATCTCGCCTCGACGAGTCCACCTACGCGGAGCTTGAGCTTCGACGAGAGGACGCCTGGGAGTCCGTGGGCGCCTACACCCGCATCGTGGCCACCATGGCCATGGCCGCGCCGGTGTTTCACTACGACGCCAATTTCGACGCGAAGATCGCCATCCGCAACCTTTATCTGGAAGAGACAGGGCTCGGGCTCAAGGGCCTCAGCGTGTGGGCCGGCTCTCGCATGTATCGCGGCGACGACATCTACGTGCTCGACTGGTGGCCCCTCGACAACCTCAACACCTTGGGAGGAGGCGCGGCCTATCGCTTCAAGACAGGCACGTTCGTCAAGATCCACAGCGGCATCAACCAGCCCCAGAGCGATTTCTATGTCCAGACCGTGACCCGCAGCCCCCCGCTCGAGATGCCGGGCGCCATCCCGGTGAATATCCTCGACCGCCAAAAGATCACCAACAGCCTCAAGCTCGGCCACGTCATCAACGTGGGAGAGACCGGCGGCGTCAAGGTCATCGCCTACGGGGAGACCCACCACATGCGCGCCGGGCAGCGGGAGGTGGACGACAACGCCTTCGAAGATCTCCCGAGCGAGTTCGGATATGTCGCGGGGGGAGAGCTTTCTTTGTTCACGGGCAAGCGCAGCACCCACCTCAACGCGTGGGTGCGCTACGCGGGGGGTCTCGCCGCCTACGGGGACTTTGCGCGACCAACCCAACCCGCCCCCGACAACAGCACCAAGGGCGCTCGTGAGCTTGTGGTGGCGCTGGGCGGGAACTACGAGGTGGGTCCCTTCGCGCTCATGCTGGGGAGCTACTTCCGCTCCTTTAGAAACGCGAGCCCCGCCCTCGACTACGACGACATCGACGAGGGCATCATCTTGCTGCGACCGCAGGTCTGGATCAAAGACATCTTTGGGCTGGCCCTCGAGGGTTCCTATCAGGTGCAGCAACGGGGCGCGCTGTGGAACCCGCCCGGCGAAGATGACCTGCGCCCCCTCGTGGGCACGGTCGGCAAGATCGGCGTCGTGCCCTTCCTCGCGATCGCAGGCCGTGGCTCGTACAGCCGCCCGCACCTGCGCTTTATCTACACCGCCACCATGCGCAACGACGCCGCGCGCGCCATGTACGCCACCGACGACGTCATGTCCCTGCGCAACGTCGACCACTTCATCGGATTCGGCGCCGAGTGGTGGTTTGGTTCTACGAGCTACTTTAGAGACTAGCGGAGCGATCATCCCATGAAGCAGCGTGCACTCCATCATTTCGT
Source organism: uncultured Nannocystaceae bacterium (assembly GCA_938084085.1). Lineage (GTDB taxonomy): Bacteria > Myxococcota_A > Polyangia > Nannocystales > Nannocystaceae > JAAZXR01. The sequence goes on along the minus strand of CALKDV010000022.1, from coordinate 9,395 downwards.
CGCGAGCCTTGCCCTCCTCATGGGCGCTGGATCCTGCATGGATTTCAACGGGGTCGACAAAGAGATCAACATCACCACCCACGTCGACGACTGGCGCGACGAGGTCATCTATCAGATCCTCGTGGATCGTTTCGCCAACGGCGACGAGGGAAACGACTATCGCATCGACGCCAACGCCCCCGCGCGCTACCACGGCGGCGACTGGCAGGGCATCGTGGACAACCTTGACTACCTCGAGACCCTCGGCGTCACCGCCCTGTGGATCTCCCCGGTCGTCAAGAACGTAGAGACCGACGCCGACGTGGACGGATACCACGGCTATTGGGCCCAAGACTTTGAGGCGACCAACCCCCACTTTGGCGATATGGCGGCGCTGCGAGGCCTCGTGGACGCCGCGCACGCGCGCGGGATGAAGGTGATCATCGACATCGTCGCGAACCACGTGGGTCAGGCCTTTTACTACGACATCAACATGAACGGGAGCGCCGACGTGCTGATACAGGGCAACGGGATCGACTCCCCAGTGGTCCATATCAACGAATACGACCCTGACTTCGACGCCCGCGGCATTCAAGCCTTCACCTCGCTCGGGGAGGCCGGACCGGCGCCTGTCATCTTTGGTAACGATCCCGCCACCAACCACATGCCACCCAACCCGGCGCCGTTTCGCAAGGTGGAGAATTACAACCGCAAGGGGCGCACCATCGATTTTGAGGACGAAGACCAGCTCTTGCACGGAGACTTTCCCGGCGGCCTCAAGGACCTCGACACCCGCCGCTGCGAGGTGAAGCGGACCTTCGTGGATGTCTACGCCCGCTGGATTGAGCTCAGCGACGCGGACGGGTTTCGCATCGACACGATCAAGCACGTCGAATATGAGTTTTGGCGGTACTTCGCCCCGCACATTCGGCGCCGACTCGCCGCCAAGGGCAAGACCAACTTCTTCATGTTTGGCGAGGCCTTCGATGGGCGCGATGACCTCGTAGGCTCGTTCACGAAGACCTTCCCGCCCGATCCTTCTGAGGAGGCCTGCGAGACCGACGGTCAGCCCATCACGGGGGAGCAGGTGGATGGCGTCTTCTACTTCCCGCAGTATTTCCAGGCCATCCGGGACGTCTTTCAATACGCGCAATCCACCGATCGCATCGAGCAGCTGTGGGCCGATCGCAGCGCCAACTATGGGACCCAGCCCGTCCCCGGCGGCATCGGGATCCCTCCAACAGAGGCGGTCGTTAATTTCCTCGACAACCACGACGTCGCGCGGTTCTTGTATGGGGTCCAAGACCAGCCAGCCCCGGTCCAACGCGCCTTGATGCACAACGCCCTGGCCTTCGTATTCACCGCCCAAGGGATCCCGTGCCTGTATTACGGCACCGAGCAGGACTTCGCCGGCGGAAACGACCCCGCCAATCGAGAAGACCTTTGGACCTCCGGATACGCCACCGACGGCGACACCTTTCAGTGGATCCAGCGGCTCATAAAGATTCGCAATAGCTACACAGCCCTGCGTCGTGGAGACCTCTCGGTGGTGTGGTCCACCTCGCGCACGGGGGACGAGGAAGACGCCGGCGTGTTCGCGTTCCAGCGCAACGGCGGGGACCAAGCCAACGGCTACGTGCTCGTGGTCTTCAACACCCACCGCTCCAAGGAGAGCCACACTGGCTTTGAGGGCAACACAATGTCGGTGATCGCTCCGCCCGGGACCGTCTTGGTGGACGTCCTCGGCCCCGCACAACAGAGCTTCACGGTGTCCGCCGACGGCAGAATCGACGTCACCGTCCCCGCCTCCAGCGCGATGATTCTCGTGCCCCAAGGTGACGTCACCTCTCTCGACTAGGAACGCCAACGATCTGTGGTCAACGTCGAAACCCAAGGACTGCGCAAGAGCTTCGGCGACACCCAAGTCTTGAAGGGGATCGATCTGCGCGTGCCCAAGGGCGCGTTCGCGGTGCTCGTGGGGCCCAGCGGCTGCGGCAAGTCCACCCTGCTGCGGCTGCTGGCGGGATTGGAGCAGGCCACCGAAGGGACGATCCTGTTTGGCGGCGAAGACGTGACCGCGCACGCCCCCAAAGACCGCGATGTCGCCATGGTCTTCCAGTCCTACGCCCTGTACCCGCACATGACCGTGCGCGACAACCTGGCGTTTGGACTCAAGCTGCGCAAGACCGCCGCCGACATCATCGCCGCCCGGGTGACCGAGGCCGCCGCGGTGCTGGGGCTCGAGCCGCTGCTCGATCGATTCCCACGCGCCCTCAGCGGTGGGCAGCGTCAGCGCGTGGCCATGGGGCGCGCCATCGTCCGTCGCTCCAAGTTATTTTTGTTCGACGAGCCCCTCTCCAACCTCGATCCCGCGCTGCGCACCCAGGTCCGCGTAGACATCCGCAAGCAACACGACCGGCTGGGCGCAACGAGCATCTACGTCACCCACGACCAGGTAGAGGCCATGACCCTCGCAGACCTCCTCTTCGTGTTAAATGAGGGCGAGGTGCAGCAAGCGGGGAGCCCCCTCGATATCTATAACAACCCGGCCAATCGCTTCGTCGCTGGGTTCGTCGGGAGCCCCGCGATGAACTTTATCGACGGCTGTCGAATCTCCTCCGATGGCGCGTCGGTCCTCATGGACGGGCACGCGCTCCCGCTCACAGCCCCTGAACACACCGCCGCCGACGGCCTCGCAGATCGCGAGGTGTGTCTTGGCCTTCGCCCTCACGACTTCGAGCTCGCCGCGGCCGAGACCGACGCCCTCTCCTTCACGCCCTCGATCCTTGAGACGCTCGGTCCAGAGGTGCACGCTCACGGGGCGCTCAATTCCTACCAGGGGGTGATCGCGATGCCGGCGGAGGTGGGGCTCCAGCGTGGGGCGACCGTGCACGTGCGCCCCACGCGGTGGTATGTATTCGACAGTGAAACAGGGGTGACATTGCGATGAATGGCGCGATCGCGTGGTGTCGCGCTGCCGCCCTCGCGTGCGTTGTTATCGCCATCACGCTCGCGACGTCACTCGCCCACGCGACCTCCCCACCCGTCCCCGACGCGACCACACCGTTGCGCGTGTGGCATGCCTACCGAGGTGCCGAGCAGGTCGCGCTCGATGCCCTGCTCCAGGACTTCGGCCAAGAGCTAAATGTGCTCGCGATCCCCTACGACGCCTTCGGCTCAAAGCTGGCCGCCGCGATCCCCTTGGGGGAGGGCCCCGATCTCTTCATTGATTCTCACGAGCGCCTCGGAGACTTTATCCATCGCGGCCTCGTCGCGCCGATGCCCGCCGCGCTCATCGACAGCGGCGCCTACGTCCATTCTACGCTCGACGCGGTCACGCTGCCTGACGCCGTGGGGACCCCCCGCGCGTGGGCCGTGCCGTTGTCCATGAAGAGCCTCGCGCTGTACGTCAACACGGACCTGCTCTCCGACGTCCCCACGCACCTTGAGGACTTTCATGACCTCAAGGAGACGCTCCCCGACGGCGTCTTTCCCGTGGCGTGGGAGGCGAACAGCGCTTACACCCACGCCGCCCTGTTGAGCGCCTACGGGGGGGCGTTGCTTACGGAGGACGGCGGCTTTGGGATGCACGGCCCGGCCGCGACGCGCTCGCTGCAGCTCGTCCTCAAGCTCCTAGACGCGAAGGTGCTCCCGGACGATGCAGACGGCGCATTGGTCACTGACCTGTTCCGCTCCGGCAAAGCCGCCGCGGTCATCTCGGGGCCGTGGCTCGCGGGAGACTTGCCGGCATCGCTGCGCTACGAGGTCCACCGTCTCCCCGCAATTTACGACGCCGAGGACCACACCGGAAAATCCCCCGCGTTCATGCGCCCGCTCCTCACCGTCGAGAGCCTCATGATGAGTCCGCGCGGCGCCGACCACCCGCACGTCGCGGCGCTCATCCGCCACCTCACCTCCGCCGAGGCCGGGCGACGGCGCGCCTCCGATGCGCGCGCCCTTTCGGCGCGAATCGACGCTGCGCCCGCGCCCACGGACTCTTTCTTGCGTGCCTTTCAAGACCAAGCGGCGGTCGCAACCCCGATGCCAGCAGTCCGCGCGATGCGAGCGGTGTGGGAGCCTGCGTCGCGAGCGATACGCAAGGCGCTGCGGCGGGACGCACAGCCCGCGCGGGCGCTCGAACAGGCCCTGCAGAGGTTTCGAGATGTCCGGCGGCCCCCACCGCCCCCCCGCGACCCAACCATATTGTTGACTATCCTCGGCGCGTCCAGCTTGCTCGGCGCGCTGCTCCTATTTCACCGCGCGCGCCAACCCGAGCTGCGCGCGAGGCTCCGCGCGAGCCTCCCCGCCTACCGCTACGTGATTCACGGGGTCATCCTGGTCGGGCTCCTCGTCATCGGGCCGATCCTCGTGGGCGCCGCGACCGCGCTGTTCGCAGGGCAGCCCCACCAGATGTACTACGTCGGATTCGCCAACTTCATCGACATCCTCACGGCGCGCTCCGGGCCGCTGTTGTCCAGCGGCTCGTTCTATGTGGTGCTGCTCGTCACCGTGGCGTGGACGGCCGCGAATGTGATCTTGCACCTCGCGATCGGCGTGACGCTCGCCCTCGTGCTCTCGCGACCGCTGCTCAAGCTTAAATCTGTGTACCGAGTCTTGCTCATCGTGCCGTGGTCGGTCCCGAGCTACGTCACCGCGCTCGCGTGGAAAGGCATGTTTCACCGCCAGTTCGGCGCGGTCACCGGGATCATCCAGAGCGTCAACGACGTGTTTGGTACAGAGATCGAGCCCATCGCGTGGTTCGCCACCTTTAGCACCTCCTTCGCGGCCAACCTCACCACCAACGTCTGGCTTGGATTTCCATTCATGATGGTGGTGACGCTCGGTGCGCTCACAGCGGTCCCAAAAGACGTGCTTGAGGCCGCCGAAGTGGACGGGGCCACGCCGCTCCAGCGTCTCTGGCACGTGACCCTCCCGATGATCAAGCCCACGATGATCCCCGCGACCGTGCTGGGATCGATCTGGACCTTCAACATGTTCAACGTGGTGTTCTTGGTGTCTGGCGGCGAACCTGACGGGACCACGGACATCTTGATCTCGGAGGCGTATCGCTGGGCGTTCACCCGCGAAGCCCGGTACGGATACGCAGCCGCTTACGCGGTGCTCATCTTCATCATCCTCGCCGCCGCGAGCACGGCCGGCGCACGTTGGATCGACCGCTCAAAGGAGCGCGCGTGACCGCCAGAGCCATTGCCAACAACGTGCTATCGCACGCGCTCTTGCTGGTCGCGGTGGCGTTCGCCCTGTACCCCGTCTTGTGGGTGGTCGCGCTCGCGTTCTCCGGCGACTCCGTCCCCACCGCACGCGCGATCCCGGTGCCGACCGCACCGACGATGGATCACCTCCGGGAGGTGGTGTTGACCACAAGGGCCGACGCGGATGGCGCGAGCACGTGGCTGTTTGGACAGCAGCTCGCGAACTCTTTGCTCGTGTCCATCGCGACCGCGCTCGTCGGTGTGGGCGTCGCGATACCCGTGGCCTACGCCCTCGCCCGCTTTGAGTTCGTCGGGAAATCGGGCGGGATGGCGACCCTGCTTGCGACGCAGATGTTCCCCGCCGTCGCGAGCGCGGTGCCGCTGTTCATCATGTTGGAGGCAATGGGGCTCCTCAACACCCGCACGGGGCTTATCCTCTGCTACGCGAGCACCTCGGTTCCGTTCGCCATCTTTCAGCTTCGCGGGGCCTTCGAGACCATCCCCGTGGATCTCGAAGAGGCCGCCATGGTCGACGGCGCCAGCCGCTTCGAGGCCTTCGTGCGGGTGGTCTTACCCGTGGCCAAGCCCGCCATCGCGGTCACTTTTTTGTTCGCGTTCATGACCGCCTACAACGAATTCATTTTAGCGGCGACCCTGCTCTCCGACGAATCCATGTTCACGCTCCCCGTGGTGCTGCAGCGCTTCATCGGCGAGTACGACGCCCAATGGGAGGCCTTCGCCGCGGGCGCGCTGGTGGTCTCGATTCCTGTGATGGCGCTATTTTACCTGCTTCAAAAACATATGGTCGCCGGACTTGGAGCCGGCGGTGTGAAGGGCTGAGCAGTCCGGACGAGCGTGCCGCTCGCGCGACGCGCTAACCCAGACGGTAGGCGCGCTTCATGTACGACTCCACCATGCGCTGGGCGTTGAACCGCGCCCCGCCGAGCGCGATGCAGTGGCGCATCATCGTTCCCCATCGCGCGGTGTCGGCGAAGGTGGGGAGCACCGATTCATCGAGCAAGGTGTATAGCTGCGCGGCGTCGAGGCGGTCGTCCTCGTTGCTGAGCTTGCTCAACTCCTCGGAACGGTCGCGGGCATCTTCGGCGGACACAGCTCCCGATCGCGCTCGTCCATGCACGATGCTGGCGTCGATGCGCCACCCGGTTTTGCCAGCGACGTAGCCCTCACACCACCACCCGTCGTCGACGCTGAGGTTGGGCACCCCGTTGAGCACAGCCTTCATCCCCGAGGTCCCCGAGGCCTCCATCGGCGGGCGAGGAGTGTTCAGCCATAGATCCACGCCGGCCGTGATGGTGCGTCCAAGATCGGTCTCGTAGTTGGGCACGAACACCAACGTCACTTTGTCGGGGAGCGAATCGCGGATCGCGTGGATCTCTCGCACGAGCGACTGCCCCGCGACGTCCTTCGGATGAGCCTTGCCCGCGTACACGATCTGCAAGCCCCCGTGACGTGCGGCGATCGTGCCCAGACGTGGAAGATCCGAGAGCAGCAATAGCGCCCGCTTGTACGGGGTTTTGCGGCGCGCGAATCCGATGGTGAACGTGTCCTCACACAGTCGCTCCCCCGTCCGTCGTCGCACCTCCTCCACGAGGTGTCGCTTGGCGAGCTGGTGCGCCTCGCGCATCCGCGAGGTGGCCGCGTTGGAGATCTGAGCGAGTTGGGCGTTGTCTCGCCGCCAGCCCGGACACTCCTCGTCGAAGACCGCGGCCATAGGCGCGCTCGCCCAGCTCGCCGCGTGCACGCCGTTGGTGATGGCGTCGATCTCGTAGTCCGGGAACATCTCCCGCGACACCTCCCCGTGTCGTTCCGCCACGCCGTTGACGTAGCCTGCCAACGCCAAGCCGAGCAGGGTCATGTTCAGTTCCCCGTCCTCAGTGGCGGGCAACTCTTTGATGCATCTCGTATATCGCGCGGGCAGGTGGCGCTCCACCGAGACCAAGGGGAACCGGTCGTGGCCTGCCGGCACCGGAGTGTGGGTGGTAAAGACGCAGCGCCCCCGTACGAGGGCTGCGGCAGCCTCCACGTTGTGCCCTGCCTCGCGGGCGTCGGCGTACAGTGACAGCGCCAGCATGCTCGCGTGCCCCTCGTTCATGTGAAGGATTGTCCCTCGCTCGTTCAGGGCGTCGAGCGCGGCGACTCCCCCGAGTCCGAGCACCGCTTCTTGGCGGAGGCGATGCCGTCCGTCGCCCCCGTACAACCGATCGCAAAGCCCCCGATCTTCAGGTGCGTTCTCCTCGAGGTCCGTGTCCAACAGATAAATCGGCACCCGGTGTCCGCCGATCCCTTCAAGCTCGAAGCGCCATACGCCTACGTGCACGGTACGCCCCTCAAGCTCAAAGCTCGCGCGCACATCGAGCCGCTCAAGCTTCGAAGCCGGTTCCCACACAACCGGGTGGTCTCGCTGTGTGCCCTCCGCCGTGATGCTCTGTCGGAAGTAGCCTCCCTTGTACATCAAGGTCACCGCGTTGCACGCGATCCCCTTGTCGGCGATGGCGCGGAGCGTGTCTCCAGCCAGCACGCCGAGACCCCCGCTGAATGTGGGGATGTCGTCGGCGAGCCAGATCTCCATGGAAAAATAGCTGACGTGCATGGGGCAATCCTCAGGTGGCAGAATCATACCGGAGCGCCTCGCCCTTGGACACGACATTGTGTTGTCGACCCTCGGACCTCATAGCCAAAAATCGGCGCCGCGCTCGGCCACCTTGAAACCACGAGACTCTACCTCCACCCGCGCCGGAGAGCCCTCCTCAAGCAGCGGGTTGCTGTGGTTGAGGTGAATGAACACAACCTCGAGCTTGCCACTGTCCACCCTCGACTGCAGTCGCGTCATGGAGTCCGTCACGAGGGGGTGACCGATCTGCGAGAGATCGCGACCGGGGAGCTCGTCTCCAGAATAAAAGGTGCCGTCGAGAAGCAGCAGGTCCACGCCCGCGAGCAGCGCCGACATCTCCGGCACCTGCTCCCACCGCGCGACGTCCGGTAGATACAACGCGGTCTTGCGAGGCCCCTCGATGCGGTAGGCCACCGTGTCCGTAAACTCGGCCCGATGCGGCACATGCACGGCGCGTACAATCACATCACCTAGCTGGGTCGGTGCACCTTCAGCCAGCGCGCGCACGGAGATCTCTCGCTTCTCAACGAGCTGGCTCCACGGCGCTTGCGTGGACAAAAATTCGACCATGCGGGGCGTCCCAAACACCGGGATCGCGTCGGTGTGGGCCGCCTCGAATCCGAGCTGAAGCAACCCGGCGTAGTGACCCATATGACCATGGGTCAAAAAAATACCGTCGACTGGACGACGAACCCGCGCCGCGTCTCGACGGTCCACATTGAGGAGCGACCTCACCAGCGGAAGTTGGTCGCGGATGTCGGGGCTCGCGTCGAACAGATAAACGTGCCCGTCCGGGTTGGCGAGGGCGATGCTGGCTGCGAAGCTGCCGTCCCCCTTGGCCCGTGCCCGTTCGCACCGAGGACATCGACACCCCAATTGGGGCACCCCCGCGTCTTGGGCGACACCGAGCACTCGGAGCCGAGGACCCGTCGCAATCGAAGCCTCGCCCCGCGTTGACGTCCGCGGCGGCGGCACCGGTTCCACCGACGGCGAGGTGTCCTCCACGAGCGGCTCGATGTCAGCCTCCGCAGTCAGCGGAGGGCTGACATCTCGGCAGCCGAGCACCAGCGCAATGACACCTAGGGACCACGCCGCCATCCGGTCCGCGCGACGCCTTTGTTGGCGCTCGAAACTCCGCACAAAGCTTGATCTACTGACCCACACTGCACCCAAGCATCCGGGAGAGAACAAGGAATCACCAGCAGGAAATTGCGGCGTTCCAAAGGTCCCCGGAAATCCTGAAATGGAGCTAGAACGGTGTTTTTGTGGGCTTAGGAGCCGCTCCTTGCGACTCACTCCGCGCTGGGAAAACTCGCGCCGACCCTCGCCGGCAAAAACACATGACTTTTCGGCGCAGCCGCGTCATTGTCTGTTTCTCGCGCCGACGCTCGTGGTCCGGCGGTGAATGGAAAATCATGAATACCCTCCGTTTTTTATCAATATTTTCGCTCGGACTCGCTCTCACCGTCACCGCCTGCGAAGGCGACGACAGCGACAACGAGGGTACCAGCGACGATGAAACCACCTCTTCCACCAGCGGCGACGGCGACGGCGACGGCGACGGCGACGGC
>CALKDV010000021.1 GCA_938084085.1 uncultured Nannocystaceae bacterium | reverse complement strand
CCGTCACCGTCACCGTCACCGTCGCCGTCACCGTCACCGTCGCCGTGGCCCGGCGCCGATGCGCCGGTCTCGCCCCCCTCGGTGGCGCTCTCCTCACTGTCTTGGGTGTCGCCATCCAAGTTCCGGTCGCCACATCCCGCGACGAGCGTCGCCCACATCGCCACGCCCAAGCCCGCTCGCCACGTGATTCCTCCTCGATGCGTCCCCATGATGAGAGCCTACCATCCCCTCCCGCGGCGGCGTGCACAGCGAGGTCCCGCTGCAATCTCCGCCGAGTCTCCACAGCGCACGGACCGCTGCCGCGACGGTCCAATCGACGGGCTCCGGCCCCCCCACCACCGGGACCTCAGCGGCCGCGCCACAGCTCGAAGCGTCGGCGCACCACGTACAGGCTCGGCACCAAGAACAGCGTGATGACTGTCGCGAAAATCAGGCCCCACCCGAGGGCCATGGACATCGGGGAGAGCACGGCGTCGCGGCCACCGAGCCCGTAGGCCGTGGGCATCACCCCCGCCACGGTGGTGAGCGTGGTCAAAATGACCGGCCGCAGCCGCGCTTTGGCCCCTGTGACCACCTCGTCGTAGATTTCTTCGAGCGCGGTGGTCTTGGCGGCGACCCGGTTGAGCGACGTGACCATCACGATCGAGTCGTTCACCACCACGCCGCACAAGCCCGTCACGCCCAAGAACGCGAACATGGAGATGGAGATGCCGTGGGCGGCGAAGGCCCACACAACACCGATGAGCCCGAGTGGCACCGCCGACACCACAAACACCGCCTGCAGCAGGGAGTTCGTCAGCAACATCACCACCAGCACGATGCCGATGAAGGCGAAGCCGATGATCTTGGGCATCTCCCCCACTGTCTCGGCGCTCTTTTTGGCCTCACCCCCCACGTACACAAAGCGGTCCCCCTGTCCTGGCGCCCGCCCGTCGAAGGTCGGCACAAGCTCCGCCTCCATACGCCGGGCCATGGAGGTTGGGGTGGCGCCGCCGTCGGCGAGCAGGCTCCCCGTGATGGTGGTGGTGCGCACGCCGTCGCGGTGGTAGATGCCCGCCACAGCGTCCACCTCCACCGGAGAGATGACGTCGCGCAACGGCACAGCGCGCCCGTCTTCGGCCCGCACCGGCATCACCGACAGCACCTCCACGTCGCCGCGCGCCGCCGGGTCGAGGCGCACCCGCACCTCCACATTCTCTTTGGGGCCCGTGACCTCGGTGACCGGCACGCCGAAGAACGCCGCCTTCACCGTGCGACCCACGGTCTCCACGCTCACTTTCTTGAGCGCGAGCCGCTCGTAGTCGAGATCGAGGTCCACCTGGCGAAGCCCCGCCCGCTCGTCCACCTCGATCCCCGTGATCTCCGGCTGCGCGCGGATCCACGTCATCGCCTCGGCCGTGGCGGTGCGTCGAAGCTCCTCGTCGGGGGTGGAGATGTGCACGGTGACCGGGCGTCCGAGGGGCGGACCGATTCTGCGAGCGCTGAACACCGCCTCGATCCCCGGCTCAAAGACCAGCCGCGGCTCAAGACGCCCGATCCACGTGGGCGCGTTGTGGGTGAAGCGCTCGCGCAAGAACACCGTCATCACAGCCTCGTTGTCCGCGGACCCAAAGTTGCGCGAGAGGTCTTGCTCACGCTGGTGGCCGATGCGCGCCGTGACCCCCTCGAAGTCCTCGCCCATCAGCTCCGGGAGGCGGTGCGCGAGCGCCCGCACTGTGGCCTCCGTGCTCTCGATGGGCGTCCCCTCCGGGAGCCGCAGCTTGATGTACAGGGCGTCGGAGTCGTCCTGGGGGAATAAAATCAGCCCGAGGTTGGCCCGCGCGTACATCAACGTGCCCACGAAGCCCCCCACAAAGAGCAGCGCCACCAGCCCCGCCCGCGGCACCACGCGCCGCAGCGCGCCGGCGTAGGCGGCCTCCAAGGCGAGCAGCCAGCGGGGCTTGGTGCGGCGCACCTCGCTGCGCCCCACGAGGTGACTCGGCAGGATACAAAAACACTCGAACAAGGAGATGGCGAGGGTGACGATGACGATGGTGGGGATGGCCCAGGAGAACTTGCCCGGGATGCCCCCCAGCAAGAACAACGGCGAGAACGCCAGGATCGTGGTGACCGAGGCGCCCACCACGGGCATGGCCATCTCCTTGGTGCCCCGAAGCGCCGCCTCGCGGGCGGGCACCCCCTCTTCCATATAAAATGCGATGCGCTCGGCCACGATGATCGCGTCGTCCACCACCAGCCCGATCACCACGACGAAGCCGGCGAGCGACACCATGTTCACGGTGATTCCGAGCAAGGGCAGCGAGGTCATCACCCCCAACAGCGCGAACGGCACCCCAAAGGCGACCCAGCCCGCCACCCGACGCGACAAAAACGCGAGCAGCACCACGAGGACCAGCGCGCCTCCGCCGAGGCCGTTGCCGATGACGATGCGGAGCCGGTTGCGCGTGAGCTTGGACTGATCGTTATAAAAGCTGTAGCGCACGCCCTCGGGGAGCGACGCTGCCTCCACGTACGCCCGGATCCCGTCCACCGTCTCAAGGATGTCGGCGTTGGCCCGCTTGCGGATCGCCAGGTGGGTGCTGTCGTCCCCCTCGGCGTGCAGGCGCATGCCCGTGTCTTCGTAGGTCGCGACCACCCGCGCCACGTCCGCGACACGGAGCGCGCCGCCACCCGCCGTCGCCCCCTGGCCGGCCGCGTGCGGCGACGCCCCGCCGAATCGCAAGACGGTCTGGGCCACGTCCTCCACCGACACGTAGCGCCCGGAGAGCACCACCTGCCGCTGCGAAGGATAGGCCGTGAGCTTACCGCCCGTGCTCGACACGTTGCGCCGCTTGAGCGCGGCGATCACCTCGTCGAGCGTGATGTTCTGGGCACGGGCGCGGAGCGGATCCACCTGCACCTCGATCTGCGGATCGCCCCACCCCACCTTGTCCACCGAGGAGACCCCCGGCAAGCGACCGATACCCGGCTCGAGCAGCGCCGCCGCGGCCCGGCGCGCCTCCATCGGTCCGCGCAGCGCCACCTCAAGCACGTGCATTTTGGCCGGGTTGAAGCGAAACAGGGTCGGCGGCGACTCCATGTCCGCGGGGAAGTCGGTGATGGCGTCCACCGCCTTTTGAATGTCTCCCTCCACCTCGAGCACCTGCTGGGGGCTAAAGTCAGCGTAGATCTCAGCCACCACCCGCACCACCGACTCGTTCGATTCAGAGTGGTACGTGTCCACCCCGTCCACCTCGCGGATCGCCTCTTCGAGCGGCCGCGCGAGCTTGGTCTCCACATCCTCGGGAGAGGCGCCGGGGAGCATCGCGGTCACGATGACCTCGTTGATCGTCACCGCCGGAAAGCCCTCTCGCTGCGCGCCTCCGAGCACGATCGCCCCGAGCCCGAGCACCATGATGGTGATGACGTGCACCAGCAGGTGTCGATCGAGGAAGAACCGGATCACGGCGCCGCGGTGGCCTCCACCTCAACGCCGACGCCGTCGGCGAGGGCGTGCAACGCCGACGTCGCGAGCACAGTCCCGGGAGCGGGGCCCTCAAGAAGCTCCACAAACTGGCCGTCTCGCCCGCCTGTTTTGACAGGTTCGAACCGCGCGGTGCCTCCGTCGATCACGAAGACCCCGAGCACTCCGCCGCGTCGCGTCAAGGCCTCTCGCGCCACCAACCGCGCCCCCTCCTTGGCGCGCGGCGTCATGGTGAGGGTGGCCACCATCCCCGCGCGACCTCTCGCGCCGGGGTTGTCGGCGTGAAACTCCACGTCGAACAAGCCGGTGACCGGGTTCGAGGAGGTCGCCGCCGAGGCGAAGCGCACGTTGGGGAGCGCGACGCCACCGAGATCGTCCACCGTGAGCGCCACCGGAAGCGACGGCTCGATGCGACCGAGGTTGCGCCCGTTGAGCCCCACCGTCACCCGCACCCGCGACAAATCCACGACGTCCATGAGCGGCGCGCCGGGAACGAGGGTGTCGCCCACGTCCACCTGCCGCCGCGTCACGATACCGTCGATGGGCGCTCGGATGACCGCGTCCTTGGCGGCCCGTCGCGCCGAGCGGAGGTCGGCCTTTGCCGCCGACTGCGCCGCGATGGCCCTCTCTTTGTCGTGGCCGGCGTTGTCCACCTGCGCTTGGGCCACGCTCTTCTCCGAGACCATGGCCTCCATACGGCGCAGGTGATTGCTGGCCCGAGCCACGTCCTCTTCGCTCGCCCGCAAGCGCGCTGTGGCGGCCTCGATGGCGATGGATTGTCGCGAGCCGTCCACCTTCAACAGCACGTCGCCCGCGGCGACGACGTCACCCGTGTCCACGGCGAGGGTCTTCACCCGTCCGCCAGTCTCCGCCCGAAGGTTGGCTTCGCGCCACGCCTTGAGCTGTCCCGTAGACTGGAGGGTCCCTGCGAGCGCGCCGGAGGCGACCACGGTGGTTTGTACACGCACGGCCCCGACAATGGCGACCTTGCTCGCGGAGGTGTCGGCGTCCTCGCCTGCGGCCACTGGACCGCACGCTGTGATGGCGAGCGCCAAGCACACCACACAAGTCCGCGGGCGCTGACCGGCGCGGTTCGCCATGTCCCTCCCGCGTGCTCCCATGATTCCCGCCATCACCGCGCCGTGTTCGCGGGGGTC
>CALKDV010000020.1 GCA_938084085.1 uncultured Nannocystaceae bacterium | reverse complement strand
ATCATGCGCGAGCCGACGGCGACCAGGGTGAAGTCCACGGGAAATTCCCCCTCCTTGCCGACCCCAGGGTCGGCTTCGCCTTCGCAGCCGGCCTCGTTGAGGCGCTTTTCCACCTCGGCGTAGTCGGGCTTGGCGCTGTAGTTCAAAAAGATCTTCGAGCTGCCCTGGGGGCGCGCGAATCCGCCATCGAGCAAGGTCACCCCGTTCACGTCGGCCACGGCCGACTCACACGCGTTGATGGTCTGCGTGGAGATGCTGACGGTCTCCTTGACCCGGATGAGCAACTCGCGCTCGGCGTCGGGAACAGCGACCGCGGAGGACCCCTCGTAGCGGGGGTCATCATCGTCGGAGGCGTAGTTTTTGAGCGTCTCCCTGACCGCCTCAATGTCCGGGGCCTCGACGAACTCGACGCGCACCTGCGAACCGCCTTGAAAGTCGATTCCGAAGTTGAGTACCGCGTCGCGGGTCGCAAGATTGTAGCCGAGGGCGCTGATAGAGAGCACCATCAAGATCATCGAGAACAGCAGGAACCGCCGCTGATTCTTGACGAAGCTGAACGTGGTGCCGGAGGGGATGGCTTCAAAGAACTTTTGAGTCATAGCGATAATCTCCCCAATCTAGATCGACACCTTGTCGAAGCCCTTGCGGTTGGATTGCCAGTCAAAGAACACCCGCGTCGCGAACACCCCCGTGAAGATGGAGGTAGCGATGCCAATGAGGAGCGTGATCGCGAACCCGCGGATCGGGCCCGAGCCAAACTGTGCCAGCACGAGGCCAGCGATGGCCGTTGTGATCTGTGAATCAAAGATGGTCGTGAACGCGCGGTCGTAACCGGCGTCAATGGCCGCGCGGGCGTTGTAATCGTCTCGCAGGTACTCCCGCACCCGCTCAAAGATGATGACGTTGGCGTCCACCGCCATCCCGATGGTGAGGACGATGCCAGCGATGCCCGGCAGCGTCAGGGTCGCCTGGAACAACGCCATGGCCGCCATGACCATGACCATGTTCATGAGCAAGGCGAACACCGCGATGAGCCCAGCCTTGCGGTAGTAGACCGCCGTGAACAGGATGACGAGCAAGAACCCGACCAGGAAGGCCCGGAACCCGCGGGTCACCGAGTCTGCCCCGAGGTCGGCGCCAACTCGAATCTCGAACTCCTTGTTGAGGCGCGCCGGGAGCGAGCCCGACTTCAGCACCTTGGCGAGGTCGTTGGCCTGCTCGCGGACTGATTCCCCGGGCAGCGAGCCTAGGGTGATGACCACGTTGCCGCCTGCGATGCGCTCGTTGAAGATGGGGTCAGAGACGACGTTGCGGTCCATGACGATGGCCATCTTGCGACCCACATTGTCGCCAGACATCTGCTCGAACGCCGAGGCTCCCACCCGGTCGAACTTCACGCTCACCTGCGGGACACCCGTGTCGTCTTTGTAGGTCACGTTCGCTTGGACGATGCGATCACCCGTGATGTCAGCGCGAGACTTGAGCACGTAGCTCCGCCACAAGATCTCAGGCTCCTCGTTGCGCCGGGTCTGCACCGGCACCGGCCCGTAGGCGATCTTGTGGGTCGCGGGCAGGCGCCACTCGGCGGGAAGGCTCGCGAAGAAGCGCTCGAGCGCTCCGCGATCCTGGGCCAAGAACACGTAGGGCTGCTTGACCATGCTGCCACCCTTCTCGGGGCGCCCGTAGTCAGGTTCGATATTGACGGCGAAGCCCATGCCCTCATGGACAAATCCCGCGTCGTACAACGCGCGGAGGTAGGGCTTGCCGGTGCTGCGAAACTCGGCCTCGTCGTCCACGAGGTGCATCTCAAGCACCGCCGCGCGCTCGATGGCTCGGAGCAGCCGACGAAAGTCGCTGGAGCCCTCAAGCACCGCGTCGCGCGAGGACGAGGTCAACGCGAGCGTGACGCGGGCCGCGTCAGACTCCGCCTCCGCGATCACCTCAAAGTCGACGCCGAGGCGCTCATCCACGAGTGTCTTCCCGTCCGCGAAGCCGTCCCCGAAGGTGCTCGCGAGCAGCGCTTTCACGTCCTGCTCGGGGATGGTCATCATGATGGCGCCCGGGTCCTCACGGAGTCCTGCGATCATCACCTGCGCGGCGCCCCCCTGCTGCAAGAGCGTACGAAGCCGCTCTCCAGCCTCCATGGTCGCCGCCTTCACCTCGGTGGCGGTGTCCGACAGGCCAGGGAGTTCCACGACCACCTGACGATTCTTTGGATAGATATTGGGCTCGGCGACGCCCATGGAGTCCACGCGTCGACGCACCGTGTTGATCGCCTCGTCAACGATGGCCTTGCGGTTCTCCGCGATGGCCACCTCGGGCATTTTGAACTTCATCACGCCCGTGCTGGTCGCTTGATCGTCAGCGATGCGCTCAAGAACGCCGCTCGTCACCAAGAGGACGTCATCGGTGGCGAGCGCCACGTCGTCGATCTTGGCGAAGTTCACGTGGAGCTCGTCGATCCCTTCGCGGGTGACTGCGACCTCCAGGTCTTTTTTCTCCTTGAACGCGGCCTCGAGCTCATTGGCGACCTGATCGAGCTTATTCTTGATGGCCCCGTCCACGTCCACCGAGTACTCGAGGTGAAGCCCGCCTTGAAGGTCGAGCCCGAGCTTAAACTCTCGGTCGAAGGTCTCGGTCATCCACGTCGGCAGCTGCTCGTACACGCCCGCGACGCGGGCGAACGAGGGCGTGACGGCGACCAACGCCAACAGGAAGAAAGCGACCAGCGCGATGGCCTTAATCTTGACGAACTTACGCATGGCTTATTTTTTCTCCTCTGCGCCCGACTCAAGGCTTTTGAGCTTGGCCTCCTGGGTGTCTGCGATCTCCTTGCGCAGCACCGACACGGTGACGCCCTTCGCCAGCCGCACGTTGGCAATTTCATCCTCGACCTTGGTGATCTCCCCGAGCAGTCCGCCGCTTAACACGACCTTGGTGCCGGGCTCGAGCTCGGCGATCCG
>CALKDV010000019.1 GCA_938084085.1 uncultured Nannocystaceae bacterium | reverse complement strand
GGCGAATTCCGAGGCCGCGGACGCCCTCCCCCCGCCCACAAGCTGCCCGAGCGCGGCCTCCATCGCATCCGTGAGCGCCTTCACCTGGGCGCGCGCCGGCGCTCCATTTTCATCCGTGATCGGCGCGGGCACATCGATGGGTGGCCCGAATACAAGCGCGACCTCACTTCGAAACACGGTCTTGTCGGAATAAAAGAGGGCCGCGGGGACGATGGCGAGCCCCCGAGGGGAGACCGACCCCGCGTCGCCGTCGTGGCGCGGGGCGGGCGTCAACGCGCCCAGCGCGATACGTGCGGCGCCCGTCTTGAGCGGCAGCACCCGCCGTTCGTCATGAGAAATACCCTCGGGAAAGAGCGCGATCACGCCGCCGTCACCGAGCACGCCACGGGCGACCTCGAAGGTCTGAGCGTTTTGAGATGGATCGGCGGCGGTATCCTGTCGCCGATGGACGGGGATCGCCCGCAGCGTCCGCGCGAGCCAGCCGAGCACGGGCATGTCGAAGATGGTGGACTTGGCCAAAAACGAGATCGGCTTGTCCGACATGACCAGCACCAGCCCCGGATCGACCAAGCCGTTGGGATGGTTGAGCACGAGGAGGTAAGGTCGATCCCGAGGCAGGTGATCGACGCCGCTCACATCCACCGCGCGGTAGAAGATGCGCAGCGCCACCCGGAGTAACGCCGTGACCCCTCGGCGCACGCGGTGCGCAGACATGACGACGCTCGCCATCGTGTCGTCACCGGGCCTGGTCGAGCCTTCGTCCACGCCAACGATCTTCCCATCTCTCCTCGCCGCACGCAAAGACTCGATTTTAGGGAGATGTCTCTTGGGAGACGCATACACTCGGACACGCGATTCTACGGGAGCACCCGCACCGATCCAGCCGGCACGCTCCGCTCGAATGCTCCAAAGGACCACTCGATCTCCATGCTAGGTGGGTGGATAGCGGGCGTGATCGACCTCGCCGTCCACCCGGAGACTCGCCAAATCTTGGGCGAGACTGTCGATGACGAAGGCGCCTTCGAGCTGCGCGATCCATGTGGAGGGCAAGGCCCGATACCCCCACGCGGCGCCGAGCAGATTCCCCGTGAGGCTGCCCGTGCTGTCGCTGTCGCCGGAGTGATTCACAGCGAGAATGAGCCCCTCCTCCACGTCCTCCGCTACCAACGCGCAGTAGATGGCGATGGCCAGCGACTCCTCCGCCACCCACCCGGCCCCGAGCGCCTCTACCTGCGTCGCGGTAGGCGGCGTGTCACTCGCCGCCATGGAGAGCGCACGATCCACCGCGTCACGGACGTCGGCGTGCACTTCGGCGCGGCGACGCGCCCACACCAAGGACACCGCGGCCTCCATGGTGGCGCCTTCAAGAAGCTCCGCGAGGACCTCGGAGAACACCCCCGCCGAGTGAGTCCCCGCGGGGTGTCCGTGCGTCAAGCCAGCGGCGGCGCAACCGAGCGCGTAGGGTTCGCGGCCAAGGAGCCCTATCGGCGCGACCCGCATGACCCCTCCGCACCCCTTGCTGTCGTTGAGAACGGCGTCGAGCATGCGCGACTCGGTCGGACTGAGCGACGCGCGATGCTCCAAGGCCGAGAGGCAGGTCATCCCCGGCGCGCGGCGATGGTGAAGAAAACTCTGCCGAAACAACCATCCCGAGCAGCTCCACTCTTGGTCTTTGCGTGCCTGATGGTCTTGAGTCCACAGCCAGCGGAGGTAGGCCCGCTCCACCGACGGTAGCGGCGACCACGACCCATCACGGTGCTCCTTGGCCGCCGCGCGTAGCAGCCCCTCCGCCGTAAACAACGTCATCTGGGTGTCGTCGGTGATGGCCCCCACGCGTCCATAGGCCCGGGCCATGAATCGGAGCCCCTCTGCGCCCGAGCGCCGGCGAATCCCGTCGAGGCTGTCGAACTCGATGGGGGCACCGAGCGCGTCTCCGAGAGCGCCTCCGACGAGGCTGCCGCGCACTCTCGACACGCGACTCGCCCGCCACCACGAGGCGGCCGCCTCCACCTTCCGCTCTTGCGCGCCGTGCTCAATGGCGCCCTCGCGGGCGCGCCGGACCGCCACCATCGCCGCGTGGGGGTCCATGCCGAAGGTCGTCAGGACGCACGCCACGATCATCCCCGTGCGACCGAGCCCCCCCTTGCAATGCACGACCACGTGCTCCCCGCTCCGCAGCGCGGTGCGAATGCGACACACCAGGCGCCACAGTTCTTCGTCCTTCGGGGTCACGCCCCCGTCGGGGATGGAAACCCACACGGAGGTCATGCCATGCGCGATCGCACGCTCGGGAAGTTGCGAGACCTGCAGGTCCTCGAGCTCATGCGACTCGAGCGCGGTGACGAGCACGGTGGCGCCGAACCCCTCCACCAGCGCGCGCAAATCATCCTCCAGATTCCGCGCCCATGCCCCAGAACGGGCGTCTGGTTGCACTTTGCCCGGTGCGAAGGTCATCCCGAGTCGACCCGGAGCTGGGACCTGCACCTCATCAATACGCAGCGGGTGACTTTGGGATGTCCGCGGCTCGGTCATGGGAATAAACTACCCGCGTTGCGTGGTCCCAGGGGGCACATGCCACGCTCTCCCCGCCTCCGCAGGCGCCATTTGCGGTATCCTGTGCCCGTGAGCGCCGAGGACGACCTCGAAGACATCGCGAAGACGTTGGAGCAGCACGGCAACGACGCGAGAGGCCTGCACGAGTTGTCGGTGGAGCTCGCCCGCATGCACAAGCCGACCGCCCCAGAGCAGCGCTGGCATCGGCGAGCGCTCGACGCGGCGCGCACCCAATTCGTCCACGCCCTCGGTGAGGTCGGCGAGAGCGCCCGCGCCGCGAAGATCATCGCCCGCGCCATCCGCGACCGCGCGTCAGTCAGCGCCCACGAGCGCGACGAGGTCAAGGCCCAGCTGCTCGATATTTTTCGGGTCGTCCCCGCCTCCGCCCTCGCCACCGCCAACGCGGCCCTCCCGATCCCCGGGACCAGCCTGGCGACGCCCTGGCTCCTCATCAAGCTCGGTCTGATGCCCTCTCGATGGCGCGAGAGCTACATCCTCAGCCGGCTCCAACAAGAGAGTGACCGCCTCAAGGCCCTCGGCCTCGACGCCCACGCCGCCCAGGTCGAGCACATCTCCGACGAGGTCCATCGGGAGATCGAAGCGCGGGACGTCTGTGCGCGAGAGACGAACCTCCTGCGATTTTGGGACGCCAATGGAGACAACGCCTGGGACGAAGAGGAGCGGACCGCCTATCGCGCCGCCCTTCAGGTGGTGGTGGACGCCGTGTTCGCCCAAGGGCACCGAAAACAGTGGTTTGCCCTGCAGGGGGCCAGCGTCGTGGGCCCCTTTGTGCTCTCGAAGGGCGGCGATCCCCGCGATCTTCACGGTCTCCCCGACGACGGGCTCCTGTGCTTCAAGGGCACCTCAGGGTGGGTTTGCATCCAGGACCTACGGGTTGAAGTAATCGCCCAAATGTCTGCGTCATGACCTCGCGACGCACCGCCGCAAGACCCGACGTGACGGCGCCTCGTTGCGAGCGTTACCATGGCCATCGATATGCGAATCCGCCCCCTACTCCTCCTCTTGACCCTGTGCTCTGGATGCGCGGGTTCCTTTCGCATGTCTCCCGTCCAAGGGGCCCTCGACCTCGACGCCGTGGTGCTCTACCGCAACGGCATCGGCTACTTTGAGCGCAGCGGAAGCGTCAGCGGCGACACCTTGTCCATCAAGGTGCGCAAGGACCAAGTCGCCGACCTGCTCAAGAGCCTCACCGTGGTCGATCGCGAGGGCAAGGTGGTCAGCGTCTCCATGCCCCTCGACCCCGCCTCGTGGTCCCGCGCCGCCCTCGCCACCTTGCGGCCGGGCTACGGCAACCTCCCCAACGTGCTCAGCGCCATGGCGGGTACCGAGATCGTGGCACACACCAACTCTGGTCATCGCATCGGCGGTCGCATCGTGATGGTGGAAGAGGTGCACAACGAACCCGGATCGTCGGGCGGAGAAAACTCCAGCCGCTATGGCGGCGGGGGACTCGAAGAGACCCGCGATCACAAGCTCACCTTGATGGCGGGACCCCGCATGCACGTGGTGCGAATCAGCCAGTTGCGCGGCTTCACCATCAAGGACGGCGACCTCGCCATGCAGCTTCACCGCACCCTGGACGCCGCCGCTGGCGAGGGGATGTTCGAGCAGGTGGAGGTGCAGATTCACCTCGACGACGCGCGCAGCCACGACCTCATGCTCAGCTACGTGGTTGAGGCCCCCATGTGGAAGCCCACCTACCGCGTCGTGCTGGCCGACGGGGGCCGCGCCCTGCTCCAAGGCTGGGCCGTGGTGGACAACGTCAGCGGCGAAGATTGGAACGACGTGGAACTCTCGCTCACCTCCGGCAGCCCCATCGCCTTCCGCTATGACCTCAAGACCCCACGCA
>CALKDV010000018.1 GCA_938084085.1 uncultured Nannocystaceae bacterium | reverse complement strand
TGGGGCTGCGTCGGCTGCGAGAAGGCACCGCGCTCTACGTGCGCCCCGACAATCTGCAAGGCGGTGTGGACGGGATGCGGCGCCGGGTGGGTGCGCTGTGCGAAGGCGCCGCGCCGCATGTGTTTGGGATGATGGACCTGTCGGCGCGGGACCTCGAATGGTGCAAGGGGGCGTATGCGTGTGGGTCGCTTGACGCCCACTATGAGGAGGGACGACGCGAACTCGAGCGCGTGCGAAGGGGCTTTGAGCATCGACCGGTGGAGGAGGCGGCAGGGGAGGCCTTCGTTCGTGGGGGCGCGGCGATCTCTCTCTTGCTACGCGATCCGTTGGTGCCGGCGAGCTGGATCGATGGGGCCGCTCGCCGGAGGTACTTCGCCGAGGTGCGCCGGTTTGATCGCGTCGGCCGGAGCCTTTGGACTTCAGTGTTGGGGCTCTCGGAGCCCCGAGGCTCGCGCGCGCCAGCGGAACTGCAAGCGCGGGTGGAGGGGGCGTGGCCATGAAGCAGGCCGAGGCGTCTCCTCCGTCGGCGCCCGTCACGAGCGTTCGGGAGGTGCTCAGCGCGGAGGAAATTCGGTCGTTGACGCGGCTGTCCGACGGGGCAGGTGCGCGCGCCCTCATGGTGTCCTGGGGGCTCATCGCCGGGAGCTTTGTCGTCGCGGGTTTTTGGCCCTCAACCCTCACCGTGCTGCTCGCGTTGCTGGTGCTCGGCGGGCGGCAGCTTGGGCTCTCGATTCTGATGCACGAGGCGTCCCATCGGTCTTTGTTTCGAACGCGCGCACTCAATGACGTGCTCGGGACGTGGCTGTGTGCGGCGCCGGTGTGGAGTCGGCTCTTGGCCTACCGGGTGCATCATCTTCAGCACCACAACCATGCCAACTCCGCGCGAGATCCTGACCTCGGGCTCGTGACGCCGTTCCCGACGAGCCAGGCGAGTCTCGTTCGTAAGCTCGCCCGCGATCTTTTGGGGGTGACCGGCGCGCGGAGGGTCGTGGGGCTTGTGGCGATGGACCTGGGTTTTTTAACCTACACCGCGTCCACGGGGGCCAGGCGTCGGCACCCGGTGGCCGAGGGGGGGCTGGCCCATGTGCTCGGCCTGGGCGTTCGGAATCTAGGGCCGGTGCTCATCACCAACGCGGCGATGGCGGGCACTCTTTGGTGGGCAGGAATCGGCTGGACCTACGCGTTGTGGTTGCTCGCGTACCTGACGACCTTCAGCTTGTTTTTGAGGCTGCGTGCCTTGGCGGAGCACGCGTGCACCAGCATGGTGGAGAATCCATTTTTGCACACGCGCACCACGAGGGCGC
Source organism: uncultured Nannocystaceae bacterium (assembly GCA_938084085.1). Lineage (GTDB taxonomy): Bacteria > Myxococcota_A > Polyangia > Nannocystales > Nannocystaceae > JAAZXR01. Next base: position 9,035 of record CALKDV010000018.1, on the reverse strand, counting down.
ACCTCCTGGCGCGTTTGACGGTGGCTCCTCATCACGTCAACTATCACCTTGAGCATCACCTGCTGATGACTGTGCCGCATCAATCGCTTCCGCGTATGCACGGGCTGTTGATGAAACGCGGCGCGATCCCCCCCGCTCGGTTCGCGAGCGGTTATTGGGAGGTGCTGCGGCTGGTGAGCGCGGGGCGTGGGGCGGTCCCCGAGGTTGGTCCCGCCTAAAACAGGCCGCTGTAGCCGCGGCGTGGGAGCACGATGCAGACGGTGGTGGGGGAGGGGTCAAAGGTATGGAGCGTGCGACCGCGGACGGCGAAGACGTGCGAGTTGTGATGAAAGGGGGTGAAGCGGTCCGGGGCGGCGCCAGCGTCCCTCCACGCCCGACAGGCTTCGACGATATGTGCGTCGTCCAGCTCAACCCACCCGCTGCCGCCATCGTCATAGCGCTGCGTGGGACCCCATGCGATCTCCTCTCCCGCGGTCACCAGGGCCAGGTGTCCAAAGCGATGTCCAGGTCCTCGCGTCAAGGACCGCAGCGCGGGCGACAGGTCGAGTTGCGTGGTGATGAACCACGGCGCCGCGGAGGGATCCGCCGGTTGAACCCGCGCGCGTATTTGAAGCATGGGCTTGCGCTCGGAGCCGTCCACAAACGTGTGGAGACCGCGCTCTTCCACGGTGACCTGGGGGGCCGAGGGGAGGGTCGTGGGAACGAAGGAGAGCGCGCCTTCCCCCGCGTCCTTCAGCCCGCCCCGTGCGGCGGGGGGAAGCGTCGGAGACCCTCGCGACCCTTCACTGCGGTTCCACCGGCGGTCGCCCGTAGGATGGCCGATGAGCGCAACTTCCCGTAGCGAGGGGTCCGCGCGCAGCCACCGTCTCGCCGATCGCTCCAGGGCCTCCGCAGACGACGCGGGCGTGCGTCGGTCGGTCGCCTCGATCAACGCATGGGTGAGGCGCGTGGCGTGGGAGGAGGCGTCGTTGAGCTGTGACACGGCCATCTCCGTCTGGGTGCGCGCGATGAGATGCAACAGATGATCCCGCTCACTCGCGGTGATGTCGGCGGTCTTTCGTTGAACCAGCGCGGCTCCGCCGAGCAGGGCTGCGGCGAGAGATGTGACGGCGACGAGGAGCTTGCCACCCGTGCGGAGTTGCATGGGCGGAGGATACCAGCGTCCGCGGTGTCGCAGGATGCTGGTATCCTCCGCACCGTGGAGACCGCCGTGATCAGCTTGCCAGATCCCGCCGACGGATCGGCCCATGGGGCCGCCCTTCGGCGATTGTCTGCTTGGCTTGAGATCCATCCTCGCGAGGTGAGTGCCCGGTGGGTGTTGTCGGCGGGGGAGGTGATGGTGGTGGCTGCCCCAGAGGCGCTCCGCAAGCTCGATCCGAGCTTGCCCGCGCGTCGCCATCCACGCACCACGCGATGGGCCATGCTTGGGAACGTGCGGCAGATGGACAACGGACAAGGGGGCGTTCACAGCTCCTCATCGACGTTCGCGGCGGGGACTGAGGTGATCGTACTTTGGCCGGTGGAGGCCAAGAGTGACCGGCTTCGTGTGCTGGGCGAGAAGCCGTGTCGCACTCAGGTGACGGTGGTTCGCATGCCGCGGGGAAAAATTGAGAACCTTCGAGTGGGCAAACTAGACCATCCAGCGTTACTGTACCGGCTCGGGCTTGAAGACTATTGGCCCGCAAACCTCGAAGCGCATCAAAAGGTGACACGCCTCGCGCACGCGATGAGGACGGAGTTCAACGACGGCCGCCGTGACTGATTCAAGACATCCCCGAGACCGCTTCATCACGGTCTACGGTCGCAAGCCGGTCATCGAGTTACTCGAGCACGAGGACCGAGCGATCCGACGGATTGTCCTGGATGTTCGCGCGAGGGGACCCATTGCGCGGAAGATCCTGGAGCTCGCCGCGGCGCGGGGGGTGGAGGTGGAGCGCGGGGACGCGGCGCTCGTGACCAAGCTGTCGCGCAATGCGAAACAAGACCAGGGGGTGGCGGCAGACGTGGAGGCGCCGCGCATGGCATCGCTCTCGCAATGGTTGTCTTCTCGGCAGGCGGACGCGGCCATGCGGCTGTGGATGTTGGACGGCCTGACCAACGCCTCCAATGTGGGGATGATATTGAGAAGCGCCGTTGCGTGCGGCGTGTGCGGCGTGGTGTTGCCGCGGCGTGGGTGCCCCGAGGTAGGGCCCATGGTGATCAAGGCTTCGGCGGGCATGGCCTACGAGGCGCCCGTGCTTCGTGTCGCCACGGTCAAAGAGGCGATCTCGTTGCTCGAGGCGCACGGGGTGACACTCGTGGGCCTCACGGGCGCGGGCGCGGACGCCCTCGACGACGTGACCGTGCCAGCGCGGTGCGCCATCGCGCTCGGGAACGAGACCTCTGGGCTCTCCACGGCCGTCCTGGGGGCGGCGAAGGAGCGATGGCGAATCCCAATGGCGCCGGGCGCTGAGTCCCTCAACGTGGCTGTGGCGGCCGCGGTGGTAGGCTTTGAAATCGCCCGGCGCGACCGAGTGGGGTGCTAGACAGCAGGCGCGCGAATTCCGCGTCTCTGATCTCGATCGAGGTGCGTCTAGGCTTGCACTGCGGGCTCGAAGCCCCTAGGTTGCGAGTCCCCATGGGGGGAGAGCAGCCATGCGCGAAAAAGTTCGACTCGTATCCACCGCCGGCACCGGCTACCACTACTACACGATCAAGAATCGACGGAACTCACCGGAGAAGATTCGTTTGAGGAAGTACGACGCGCGCGCTCGCAAGCACGTGGAGTTCGTGGAGCAGAAGATGCCAAGCCACTCGAAGAAGTAAGACACGCTCTCTCGAAGCAAAACCTCGCCGCCGGTTGGTCGCGAGGTTTTGTCATTCTTGGGGAGGGCCCGCGGGGACCCCACCGTCAGCTGTGGAGTTTGGAGCGAAGCCACACGTCAAACTTCCCGGGTACGTGCGGGAGGATCGAGTTGGTCGCGCTCGGGCGCTGGAGGGCTGCATCAAACCAGGTGTCGAGCGCGGCGGGCACCCGAAACTCGGGAAAGTCCTCGACGCTGGCCATCCAACGCAGCCGCAGCCCTAGCGGGACCAGCGAGCACTCAAACAGATCCAGCGGCTCGTCGTCGGGGGGGATGAGCCGCGGCAAAGAGAGGCGTCCTAGGGATCCCTCCAACCGCCGAAGCTCCACCTCGCGAGCCGCTGGGGACTCCGCGACACACGCTTTCCACAGCAGCACTGTCGCCTGGGACAAGGTCGAGAGCCTCTCTCGTAGTTGCTCGCGGTCGGTGGCGGCCTCGGGAGATGCTTTCTCCCCCCACTGGGAGTCGATGTACTCGTTGATGGCGAGCGAGTCGTCTATCACGACGTCGCCATGGACGAGCAGGGGCACCGTTCCGGACGGCGAGATATCGAGGAACCACTCGGGCTTTTGGTCGAGCTGGATATACTCCGTGACGTAGGGCGCTCGCTTCTCCTCGAGCAGCACTCTGCAGCGCTGTACGTAGGGGCAAAGGTCTTGGGCGACGAGCCGGAACACGACCAGAGCCTGACCCAATTTGAACGGCTCGCACCCCGCGGGCGTTCCCTTCGGTACTCGACGCGCCAAGACGCTCCCCCCGGGTCGGCGAGCGAGGCGGGTTTTCATCGGCGTGTAGTGTCTCGGACGGAGCCGGTGGCGGTGTGACGCTGAGCCCGAAGGACACGCCCAGACGGCGTCTTAGGCGCTCCGGCGCCTCTCTCGCTGCGTGCGGGAAATCAGCGTACGCAGGAAACGAGGTCGTCACCGGGGCCCGCGCAGTTCGATCGCGCGACACGTCACTCGCGCACACAGCCAGGAGAGAGGCGTGCTCCATTCGCGCTGCTGCAATCTGTGCGCGGCTTTTACCGGGAGGTGGGGCGCGCCTCCCCAGCGGTGGAGCACCGTGGTTGCGAAGGTGCGTGCGCAGAGGCTCGCGGGGATCGCGGGTGCTGCGGGCGTGCGGAGTCGATGCGCGCCACAGCGACGGGGGGAGAGCCGGTGGACCTGTGGGTCGCCGTTCGCGGGTGACACCTCGGCGGGAGGTCGCCGTGGCGCTCCAATCATTGTTTTTCACTCGAATCAGGTGCAGCGGTTGCGTCGTTCTTCGGTGTGATGCCTACAATGAACCTATGGCGGATGAAGGTGGATGTGGAGGTGAGCCGCGCGGGGACGCGCAGGTCTATGACGACGCGACGGTGTCGGAAGACGCGGTGGTGTTCGAACGCTGTCAGATCTACGGGAAGGCGCGGATCTTCGGGAGCGCGAGGGTGGGCGGGTACGCGCAGATCTTCGGGAATGCGGAGGTCTACGAGGAGGCGCATGTGCAGGGGCGCGCGCAGATCGGTGACGATGCCAAGGTCTACGGAGGAGGACATGTGGCTGGAGGTGCGCGGGTCTGTGGGAGCGCGGAGGTGTGTAGCAGCGCGCGCGCCTACGGTGACGCCAAGATCTGGGGACAGGGACATATCGAGGGCCGAGCCCAGGTCTACGGCGACGCGCAGATCGGTGAGCGCGCGACCGTGGGTGGATCAGCGGAGGTGCACGGGAACGCCCGGGTTGTGGGTGGAGCGGTCGTACGGGAGCACGCAAAGGTGTTCGGTCACGCGCGGGTGAGCGAGGACGCCGCGGTGTTCGGGGACGCCAAGGTGTTCGAGGGAGCACACATCTATCACGACGCGAAGGTTCACGGGAACGCGGAGGTCTACGGAAATGCCCAGGTTTATGGGTGTCGCGTATTCTTGCCGGGGCTCCGCCAGCGACTCGCGAGTAACGGTCGAGCAGAGGTGTCGGGGAACGCGAAAATTTACGACAACGCGCGGGTCTATCACGCCTCTCGCGTGTACGGGAACGCCCGAGTTCACGGCGACGCGAGGGTGAGCAGCGCCATTGTCTACGACAACGCCGACGTCTCCGGAGATGTGCATCGGGCGGAGGTCTATGGCAACGCCCGTGTGGTCGGTGTCGTCCACGGCGCAGAGGTCTTCGACAACGCCAACGTCTCTGGCAAGGTCTACGGAAGCGCCAAGGTCTTCGGCAACGCGGAGGTCTTGGACGCGACCGTGGCGGACGCTGCGCAGGTCTACGATCACGCGTGGATCGAAGGGGACGCGACCCGGGTAGCTGGCAGCGCGAGAGTCTACGGGAGCGCGCGCGTGAGTGAGGGCGCCCAGGTGTCGGGCGACGCGGAGGTCTACGGAGAGGCGAAGATTTTCGAGGACGTTGAGCTCTTCGACAACGCTCGTGTGTTTGGGGGGGCCCGGGTGTCGGGGGCCGCCAAGGTGTTTGGGGACGCTAAAATCTTTGGGGACGCTCGGGTCATGGGGGACGCGATCATCGACGGTGGCGAAATAAGTGGAGACGCTGTGGTCACGGGCGGTGTGTGGATCGGGGCGACGCTGTCCGCCGGAGAGTGGAGCGAGGCGTCGCCTGGCTCGCAAAATGATCTTTACGAAGAGCTGCGGGGGTAGGCGAGCAAGCCCGCGGGTCGGGGACGGGAGGCGCGGCGGCCACACCACCGAAGCTTCTTGGCGTAGACTCCCAGGCTGTGCTTCGCATCGTCTCCACGCTGTCCATGTGCGTCCTCGTGGCGTTCACTTGCGCGTGCGTGGCGGTACTCCGCGGGGCCAGGAGGCGGGGGACAGGGCGCGGCGCAGACGTCGCCATCGTGTTGGGCGCGGCGGTGCAGGGGGCCGAGCCGAGTCAGGTGTTTGCTGGGAGGATTGAGCAGGCAGTGCGCTTGTACGAGTCGGGGCGGGTGCCTGCGCTGATCTTCACGGGGGGCAGGCCGATGGGCGCTCCGAGGGCGGAGTCGGAGGTGGCCATGAGTTATGCTCGCCGTCTCGGGGTACCTCCAGAGGCCATGCGATGTGAGACACGCTCCACGTCCACATGGACCAACTTGGTGGAGGCCCTCGCGATCATGGCCGCCATGGATGCCACCACCGCCGTGATCGTATCGGACGCGCTGCATCTGAGACGAGCCATGGCCATGGCGGGAGCGCTCTCGATGCGGGCGTCGCCGTCGCCAAGTCGCCGAGTCCTCCATCCCTCGAGATGGACCTGGGCGAGGTTCTGGCTCCGGGAGGGCGCGGCGCTCTTGTACTTTTGGATATGGCACCGCGGCAGCGACGGCGCAGCGTAGGCTCGTCGCTGCAGTGACCGGCCTTAGGAGGGCTCTGGCGCAGGCAATTGAAGCTGACGATAGCTGTCGAGATCTCCGCGAAGCTCCGGCGCCCTGGCGGTCCATACGACGTCGGACACGAGCGTCCAAAGGGGGGGGCCGTAGGCCTCAAGTTGTCTCGTGGAAGGGCGTTTGAAGCGTTGGATGATGCGGAACACGGGGATCGCGTCGCGGCGGGACAAAAGCCCTACGCAGATCAATGCGACGAGCATGGTGGTCGCGATCGCAATGCCGATGCTCGCGGGGGGATAGCTCAGCGCCAGCAGCGAGAGCGGCAACAAGACGGAACCGAGGATCGACCCCCCGAGCGCGCGCATGACCCACCGGCCATCGCGGCTAGGGATCTCCAGTGGATCTGACTTGAAAAGCTCGCCTTCGACGACGCAGCCACCAGGGATCGCGCGCCACCGCAGCAGCAAGGAAGGGGAGGCGACGCTAAATGCGCTGGCGTAGTGACGCAGCGCCAGGGTGTCTCCGCTGTCACGATAAGCCAACAGCGGTGCGCCAATGGGAGGCGGAGGGTAGGCGGCGGGGTCCGAATCTGCGCGGACGAGTGGATGCGCGAGCAGCCGCGTCCGCAACTCTTGGCCCGAGATGTTTAGGTTGCACTCGAAGCGTCGTAGGTGCGCGTTCGCCCGGCCCACCAGCGAGGGGAGAGCATGCGGTTGCCTCAAACCATCACGATCCACACCATCAGCGTAGCACTGCTCGGCATCAGTGACAGGTTGGAGCGCCAGCGCGGTCACTGCCGTCGCCGCCATTAATCGAGGTCGCGGTGCGTAAAGGCGCGGGACTTCGTATCGAAGTCCTCGGAGAGGTCTCCGTCCCCTCGCAGCAACCATCGTGTGGTCATGAGACCCTCCACCCCCACCGGACCTCGCGCGTGTAGTTTTCCCGTCGAGATGCCGACCTCCCCACCGAGTCCAAAGCGCAGACCGTCGGAGAATCGTGTGGACACGTTGTGAAAGATGCACGCAGCGTCAACGCGCTGGATGAAGCGCTCCGCGAGGGCGGCGCTTTGCGTGATGACCGCCTCTGTGTGGCCTGACCCAAAGGTGCGAATGTGGGCCAAGGCCGCGTTCGCATCAGCCACCGCGCGCACCGAGATCACGAGGTCGGAGTACTCGACGCTCCAGTCATCGGAGGTGGCGGCGCGCACCGCAGGGTGTCGGGCCATGGTGGCATCGCAGCCTCGCAGCTGCACGCCTCGCGCATGGAGTGCCGCGAGGGTCGCGTCGATCGCTGACGCCGCGCCGGTGTGCCAAAGCAACGTCTCCACGGCATTGCACGCCGCTGGGTAGGTGGTCTTTGCGTCCACAACAACCGCCGGGGCCATCTCGGGGTCCGCGTCTTCATGGAGGTAGATGTGGCACAGGCCCTCGGCGTGTCCGAGGACGGGGATCTTTGTGGAGTCTTGGACCATGCGCACAAAGGCGCCAGACCCTCGAGCGATGAGGAGATCAACAGAGGTATCTTGCGCCAGCAACTCTCGGAATTCCGCGCGGTCTTCGAGCAACGTCACAGCGGCGACAGGGAGGTTGGCGCCACGGAGCACCTGGTGAATCGTCGCGGTCATCGCGGCGTTGGTACGGGCCGCTTCTCTTCCTCCCTTTAACACGATCGCGTTGCCGCTCTTGAGGGCGAGACCGACGATCTGCGGGAGCGCGTCGGGGCGTGCTTCGAATACGACGCCGATGACCCCAAGGGGGTGCCTGCGCTGCTCAAGGACGAGCCCCGGCGAGAGCTCGCGATACGTGATGCGGCTGTTCACGATCTCGGGTTGGGCCGAGAGGGTGCGGAGACCCGCGCTGAGGCTCGCGAGCTTTGACAAAGAGAGAGCAAGCCGAGCCACCAGCGCCTCAGACAGGTCCCCGGCCTCCATGGCGATCTGGGCATCTCTCATGTCGACCGCGTTGGCGTCGAGCACGGGGCGCATGAGCGCGGGGTCGTCGAGGGCGTCGGCGAGCGCGGCGAGCAGCGCACTGCGCTTGGCCCCGTCGAGCGCAGCGAGGGTGGGGGTGACGCCCGCGGCCTGCTCGATGCGTTGATGGACGGTGGTCATCGTTCTCCCATGACGAGGTTATCTCGGGTGATGAGGGCGTCGTAGCCCTTCCAGCCCAAGCGCGCAGCGATATCTTCACTTTGAAGGCCGGCGATGCTGCGACACGCGTCCCCGTCGTAGTTGGTGAGCCCGCGACCGCGGACTCGCCCGTGGGTGTCCCTCAACTCGACGAGCGAGCCCTGAGAGAACTCTCCCTCCACGGAGACCACACCCACCGGGAGCAACGAGGCTTTGTTCCGCTCGAGCGCATCGATGGCGCCGTCGTTGATCACGAAGGCGCCGTCGGCCTCTCCACCCAACACGATTCGCCGTCGCCGGTCGCTTGCGGGAGAGGGGGTCACGACCCAGGTCCCTACGTCGTCGCCGCGGATGATGTTGCCGACGGTCCCCGGCTCCATTCCGCTCGCGATGATCACGTCGACCCCTCTGGCGGTGGCGGTGGCGGCGGCCGTCAGCTTGGAGGCCATGCCGCCGGTGCCCCCGGCGGATCCGCCCGAGCACCGCGCGATCAAGGACGCGTCGATCTCCTCGATCTGCGAGATCTTCGCGGCGCTCAAATCCTCGGTGGGGTTGCCGGTGTACATGCCGTCCACGTCCGTCAAAATCACGAGGAGGTCCGCACCGAGCGCGCCGGCGACATGGGCGGAGAGACCGTCGTTGTCCCCAAAGGACAGCGGCGCGTCGGGCCCAGATGTGGACGGGTGCTGGGTGAGTTCGCGCACCGACACGCTGTCATTCTCGTTGAGGATGGGGACCACCTGCAGCTCGAGCAGCCGCAGCAAGGTCGTCCG
>CALKDV010000017.1 GCA_938084085.1 uncultured Nannocystaceae bacterium | reverse complement strand
CGCCCATGATTGACGCCGCCGCCGTCGCCTTGGAGCCGGTCGTTCCGTTCACGGGTACCCCGCAGCGCTTCGCCATCGAGGTGAAGTTTGGACCCTACCTTCCCAACGTCGACGGCAAGTACCCAGGGCCAGGACTCGGTGCCTACGCCGAGGTGTTTGGAAAGACAGACAGCCGCGGAGTCGCCGTGGGCCAACCTCGGGATCGTTTGATGACCCGCCTCGGCTTTGAGTGGCAGTTCATCAATGTTGGGGGGCCCCTCTCTCTCGGGACCTCCATCGGTTTCTTTCAAGATAGAGCGCAGGCCATCTTGGTCCAAACCCAACCTTCGGACCCCACGACCCGCAGCGACGCAGACCGCGTGCGGTTCAGCGTGTTTCCCATGACCTTGATGCTTGGGTACCGATTCGAACTCCTGGCGGACCGCTTTAACATCCCCCTCGTCCCCTACGCCCGGGGCGGACTGGCCTACGGCTTTTGGTGGGCAAGCAACGGTGACGGCGACATCTCCGTCAACGACGCTGGCGTAAAGGGGAGCGGCGGATCCGCGGGGTGGCAAGCCAACCTCGGGATGATGCTCCGCCTCGACTTCCTCGAGCCAAGCGCCGCGAAAGCCCTCGACTCGGCCACGGGGATCAATCACACCTATATCTTTGGCGAGTGGCAGTTCTCCCGCATGGATGGATTCGGTTCGCTGATGAACAAAGTCAGCGTCGGTGACGACACGTGGTACCTCGGTCTGGCCATCGAGATCTGACGCTGTCGGTGCCGTGTTGACGCCGCCGCATCGAACTGAACTCGATCCTCTATTTGCGGCGCTTGTTGCGACGCTTTTTCGAGCCGCCGCCCTTCGAGCCGTCGCCCTTCGAGCCGCCGCCCTTCGAGCCGCGTGAACCTCGGCCACGGGCTCCGGCGGGCTGCCCGCGCTCTTTCCCGAGACGTCCCGATCGCGCGGCCTCAAGCACTGACATCCCGTCATCGCCGTCATCGCCGTCATCGCCGTCTGCGCGCCGCTTGCCGCCTCGTCGACTCGAGGTCTTGAGCGTCCCCTCCTTCGCGCGCTGCACGAGGTCCGTCTCTGCCGCTGTCAGTGGGCTGCGGGTCAGGACCGACAGGAGCGCGAAGTCCACTTGGCGTCGCAGCAGGCTCGCCTCGGTCACTTCGATGACCACGCGATCGCCAATGGTGATGAGCTTTCCGCCGGCGCCGACAATGCGCACGCCGGTCTCGTCCACCTCAAACCGGTCGCCAAGCTCCGTCTCCATCTGCGACATTCGGACCATCCCATCCACGAACGGGTCGTCGAGGGTGACGAACATCCCCTGACCGGAGAAGCCTGAGACGGTGCCTTCGAATCGGTCGCCGACGCGGTCACGCATGTGCGCGGCCGCAAAGAGTCGCTGCGTGTCCCGCTCCGCTTGCGCCGCGGAGCGCTCGCGCTCGCTGCTGCGGATGCACTGCCCCTTGGTCACGTCTTCTTTCGGCATGGTAGGGACCGGCGGCGGACCGCTCGGCCCTCGCCGTTTCTCCAAGAAAGCCTTGATGACGCGATGCGCGATCAGGTCCGGATAGCGACGAATGGGGCTGGTAAAATGGACATAGGCAGGCGCGCTGAGGGCGAAGTGGCCGACGTTCTCGGTGCGATAGTCTGCCTGCGCCATCGCGCGAAGCATCATGCTGTGCATGGCGTCTGCCCGGTCCCTCCCGTTGGTCTTGTTCAAGAACGTCTGTACCCCGCGGGGTGTCTGCAAGCGCTCCGCGTTCACCTGAATCCCCAGCGAGAGGGCGGCGGTACAAAGGGAGAGCAGCTTCTCCTCATCCGGGCGGTCGTGCACCCGATACGGAAGCGGGAGCTTGGCCTTCATGGCCAGCCCACCGATGGCCTCGTTGGCCGCGACCATCATCTCTTCGATGAGGTTGTACGCGCGCGCCATTTCCTTCGAGGCGCGTGCCCGCACCACGTCGCGGATCCGCTCCGAGTCATCCTCGTCCAAGACCACCCGCGACTCTGGGAGGTTGAGTTCGATGGCGCCCCGCGTCATCCGATACTTGCGCAGTCGATCCGACGCGGCTCGCAATCGCCGCACCCGGGCCGCCTGCTCCGAAGGCAACGTGCCCGCGCCCTCTTCGCTCAACTCCGCGGCCACCTGACCGTACGTGAGCCGCCCATGGCTATGGATTACCGCCGCGCAGGGCCGCACATCCGAGACCTCGCCTGCGGGGTTGATGGTCATGGAGACCACCATCGCGAGCCGGTCCTCGTGAGGAACGAGCGAGCACATATGGGTGCTCAGCTGCTCTGGGAGCATGGGGATGGCGCGATCGGGCAAGTACACCGAGAAGCATCTCCATGTCGCCTCTTTGTCGATCACGGTGCCCTCGCGCACGTAGTGAGAGACATCCGCCACCGCGACGTGCAGCCGCATGTCTGACAGATGTTCGTCGTCACCGAGCAGTTCGACACACACGGCGTCATCGAAGTCGCGCGCGTCATCTGGATCGATGGTCATGAATGGTGACTCACGCAGGTCCTCTCGATTCTCAAGGTCTTCCGGGCGGACCTCCGTGGGGACCCCCTCCGCGATTTTCTCAACCTCCTCCGGGAACACCTCGTCTACGTTGTGCTCCACGAGGATCTTCGCCACCTCGGTCTGCAAGAGGCCCGGCGCGCCAATGGCACGGTCAACCTCCACACGAATAGGATCTCGATCAGAATCGGGGAACCTCGTAATCGACGCGACGACCACGTCCCCTGTCACGCAACCATTGGCTCCGCCCTCGAGCACCACGTCGTGTAAAATCCGTTGGTCCTCAAGCTCAAGGAACCACCGCTTCTTGCCCGCGCGCCGCAGCACACCCACAATTCGTTTGCGTCGGCGCTCCGCGATCCGCACTACCCGACCCTCGACGCCTTTGTCGGAGGGGCGGGTCTCCACCTCTACGATGTCCGAATCGAGGGCCCCCCCCGCGCGACGCGGTGGGATGAATACATTCTCTGAGTCACCATCCACGTGCACAAAGCCGAAGCCATTGGGGTGCATCTGGAGGCGGCCCACAGCGGCGTTCCGGGACGAAGATTCACTCACGAGAGCCGTCCTTTGCACATCCCCGCATAGAACGCAAGCCCGCACGGAGCCGTGAACAGCCCTGGGGCCGCCCATCCGACGCCACAGTCGTCGTTGGAGGCGGACTCATGGAGAGGGCGTCGCCGCCTGATCCGGAGCGGGTGCCACCGCCTCCGCGGGGTTCGCCGCCGCGGCTCCGTAGGCGCGCAGGTGTCCGTCGTCGCAGCCCACCACGAGGGTGCCCGCCGGACTGAGGGCTACGCTCGAGTCGACGTCCGCGGGGAGCTCAAGCACCCAACGCACGGCGCCGTCGTCTCCAAGCGCATATAGCTGATTGTCTTGGCTACCTACCAAGACCAATCCTTGAGCGTCCACCACCGGCGTCGACTGAATGGGCGCGGCGGTCTGAAACACCCACTCCACCGAGCCATCCGCCAAGAGGGCGTACAAAAATCCACCATGCGATGTGACATAGAGGCGGCCCTTCCCGTCGCCCCCGACACTGGACCGGATGTCCTTTTGCGCCACAAAGCTCCACTTCAACGAACCGTCCCGTCGAATCGCATACACCCGGCCGTCGTCGGCACCCACGACAAATTCCCCGTCTTCGCCCACCCATCCAGAGCCGTCCACATCTGCGATCACTTTGTAGCTCCAGCGCTCCTCGCCCGTGGAATCCAGCGCCCGCACGAATCCATCTTGCCCGCCGAACAGGACGCGGCCATCAGCGGTCACCACCGGCGTCGAGGCCACGTGGGCTGGGCGTTCTCCCTCCTTGAGCTCAGCCGGCCAGTGCCACACAACGGTGCCGTCGCGTCGAAGCCGGTACACACCGTCGGCGCCGACGTACAGATCGCCCTCGGGCCCTTGGGTGGGGCCCCCGTCCACATCGCAGCGCGCCCCCTCCGGGCCGGGTGCGGTGGTCTGCGCGCATGTACCGATCTTTGTCCGCCAGGCGACCTCGCCCGTGGACAGGGTCACGGCGACCAGCTCGTCGGCGTCGGTCCCGACGTACAGCACGCCCTCTTCGTCTACCCATGGCGTCGACCACATCCGCCCTCCCAGGTCCATGTCGAGCACCGTGGCACCAGCGCGAGCGCCGTCCACCACCACACCCACGAGCCTTCCACCGTGCGTCCCGACGTACGCGACCGCCTCGCCTCCTTCACCCACCACCAACCTGGGAGAGGCGTAGATAACCCCGCCGAGGTCGACGTCCCACGCCAACTCGGGGCGCTTGGCCGGTGCCGCATGGGGGAGCGCCCCCGCGTAGCCGGGACCGCCCCGAGCAAAGCTGCCCAGGGTGGAGCTGGACGCTCTCACCACCACGGGCGCATTCAACGCAGAGATCTCTTTACGGTCGTCAACGACGGCTTCTTCGGATTTTTCATGTGCGGTCACGCACCGATGCGCGTCGCAGATACGATCTCCCTTACAATCGGTGTCCTTGCTGCAGCCCGCCTCGGAGCCTTTCAAAAGGCTACACGCGGGCGTCATCACGCACATCGCTGCGACCCAGACGGCCACAAACCCCCTCATAGGACGCCATGGTCGCCGACTTTCCTCCAGTTCATTCGATAGGCTTAGCTTTGACATCATTGACCCACGGTGGTAAGGACATGTAGCCCGTTTGGCTTCCCCTGTTTCCCTGGGGATTTCGGCCACTTACAGATTCTAGAGCCGAAGATAGTACGACCAGGATCAGCCTGAAGCTCCCTGGTTATCACTTCGGCCGACGCGCACACACTTCGAGGAACCTCCCAGCAATGCTGACCACCAATCCCGGACAAGGAGCTCCCAAGAGCTCGAGCCACACCCCCGTCGAAGAGCACTACTATCGCCGAGGGGACATTGATTTCTGCTTTTTGCTGAACCGACAGCACGCAAACCTTCGCGTCTTTGACTACCGAGTAGGAAACTACCAGCAAAAACGCGACTTTTTCGACCGAATTGCTCGTACCGAGGGTCTTCGCAAGGTATTTACCGTGGTCGAGAAGCAAGATTCCAAGAGCTGGCGCAGCGTCGGCTTCTCCCGTGAAGGGGCGATTCCGGGCTATTTCCGCACGGCAGACGCGTACATCATGAGCCGCGTCTACACCGATGACGGCGAGCCGATCCAAGGTGGCGCTCCCAAACTCAACTCCCCCACCGTCGCGACCCGCGAGCCGGTCGAGAATAAGCCCCGCGGCCTGAGCCTCGAGCTCGTTCGCGACGAAGACCGCCTCAAAGAGGTTGTCCGTGACAACGGAACTGGCGCGCTCTACGCACCCTTCCGCCGAGCCATGTTCAATCCGGACATCGCCATCCGCGGGAAGGTGGGTAAACGCGAGTTTTGGGTGGGTGCCGAGACAGACTCGTCCTTTGGCCACGCCAAGGTCGACATGCTCACGCCCCCCGCCAAAGAGTCAGACATCAATCACCTTGAGTTCATGATGCGCGCACTGCTCGACGAGCTTCTCGCCATGGAGACCGCCTCGGTGTTCTCCATCGCAGCTTTTGACTCCGTCGACTCTGCGGCCATCTACAACTCCTTGGGATTTAAGGTTTCGGCCAAGCTCACCGACCACATCGTGCGACCAGGGGGCGAGTATTCCGGCGCTCAGCTTTGGCACCGCCGCATCGGGGCCTCGAACGCCCCTCGCATGCCGTCGTTCATCTAGCGCGAAGCGCGATCTGCGTAGTTGCGGGCGAAGATCCCGATCTCAAGCTCCGCTTGGGCCGGGCTTCGTCGTTCATGTCGATCGAGCCCGAGCGATCGACGTGCCGCGCCACGAGGTCGAAGGTCGGGAGTCTGAGGGCTTGACCTGCTCCGTAGGCGCCTTAATCTCTCATGCGCGCCAGACGGATCCTGCCTCCGTGACCAGGCCACCCGAAAGAGGAATCAATGACCGTGAACACCCAGGCTGAAACCCACGAATTCCGAGCGGAGGTGT
>CALKDV010000016.1 GCA_938084085.1 uncultured Nannocystaceae bacterium | reverse complement strand
CATGACAGCCAAGTGATGTATTGGGAACCCGCGAAATATGTGGCCAGGATGCGGCGCCTTCGAACCGGAGACGCCCCCTTGCTGCTGCAGACAAATATGGCCGCTGGGCACGGCGGCGCCTCGGGCCGCTACGACCGACTGCGGGAGACTGCCTTCGACTACACGTTCTTGCTTCATGAGCTCGCGGTGGACATCCGCGCGCCGTCGCCGGCCGCCAGCGCTCCCTCCTGAGCCCCCTCGGCCGACCCCCCCTCAGCCCGTCGCGGCGCGGCTCTCGCCGGCCGTCCCCGTGCCCCGCCGACGCAGCCGTCGTTGCAGCGACTTCGCCTCCGCAGGGGTGACGAAACAGGCGTAGGCGCAGAGCATGAGGGCGGAGAAAAACAACACGAAGACGGCGAGCTGAATGCCGGCGTGCATGCACACACCGAAGCCTAAAAAAAGGAACCGGAGGTCAGGCAGCCAACGGCGAGGCCCGAGGACTGACCGCGTCCACACCGAGGCGACAAATCCGACAAAGGCGACCTCCCACACCACGACTCCGACGGTTAGCGGTCGCAGCAGCCAGGGCTGAACGGCCGCGAGCGCCTCCGCCATATCAAAATGACGATTGAGCGGATTCGCCATGGTGTAGTACACGGCGGTGCCGCTCTCTCGCCAGGTCGTCCCGGTCTTCAGCAGCCCGGTCGCGCCATACACCACCGCGATCTGTAGCTGCAGCACGTGGCGGCACCAGACCGGCACCAAGGTAGCGTCAACGTCGCCTCGACGTCGCCTCCGCCACGCGTCAACGCTCCACGCGCGCCCCGTGGGCATGCACGCGAGCAGCACGGCGAGCACCAACCCGAGCTGGTCAGGGAACCCATACAGCAGCGGGTTTCGCCCTATCATGCTCACCCAAAGCACCACGCTCACCACAGCGCTCAGGCGAGTCCAGGCGCCGAGCACCCAGCCCACATGCGCGAGGGCGCCGACGGCAAACAGCGCCCGAACCCATCCGGGACTCGATAGATGAAAAAAGAGCGACCAACGGCTCGGAAAGGCGGCGCGGGCCCAGGTCCCGAACAGCGGCGCCGCGTCGGAGAAGTAGTCGGCGACCGCGCCCACATGCGCGAGGACCGAGGCCGTGAGGACCGTGACCACGCCGATCCGGCACAGCGCCAGCGCCTCCCCCGACTCCATATTTGTTAGGAGGCGGGGCACTACCCCTCGGGGCTGCCCGCCGGCTCCCCCGTGCAGCTCACTCGCCATGGGCGCTCCGATTCTTGTCCGCTTGGATCATGGAGTGGACCACCCCCACGTCGCAACGAACCTCCCGAAAATCTTGGACCTTTGGCGCCCGTAGCTCCGGCGCGCCGTCCAACACATTCATCGGATTCTCAAGCCTCCAATTCACCCGGGTCATCGAGATCGCGCGCAGGTCGAGCCCCATTCGCGCGGCGCGAACGCACCAGCCCCGCAGGAACCAGAGCCGGTTGGCGCTGCGCCGGCTCGCCCCGACGTGCGCCGCCTGATAGGTCCAAAAATCATCCCGCGACCGATTCCAGAAAAATACGCCGCGGACCGGCGGCGTCGTCGGGTCCTCTGGGCCGCGCAGAACGACCGGGCTGCGGTCTCGGGTGATGCCCGTCACCACCGCCCGTGTGTAGCTCAAGTTCGCGTCGGGGGTGTACATGCGCCAACTTTGCGAGAAGGATATTTTCCGTAGCAAGCCAAACCAGGGCGTCACCACAGGCTTGAGGGCTCCCCAGCGAGCGCTCGGGACGGACGGCACGATAATGAAGGCCACGGCGAGCACCAGCGGCGTCGTCACACCTGCGATCCGTCGAAGACGCGCCCTCACCTTTGAGACTGTGCCGGTGGAGCCGTTCGGGGGCAAGTTCATGACGCAATTCTGTGCCGAAAAGTGGCGATTTTGAGAGATGCGCGTAGCTTGAGGCCGTGGTGCTCTCACGACAGCGACGGCCTCGAAACCACAGGCGCGGGCACACGACGCTCGCGGCAGTGGGCGTCGGGATGGCGGCGCTCTTGTTCGGGGGGCATCCGCGAGCGGAACGCTCCCCCGTGCCCGTGGGGGCCGTCCAGACCCCGAGTGCGCAGCCCGCCACCTCTCTCTCGGCGCTCGCCGCAGAACTTGAGCGCCTGCTCGATCGGCGATTCCTCAAAGACGCGAAGATCTCGATCCATGTCCGCGACCTCGCCACCGGGACGACCGTATTCGACCGCGACGGCTCAGCGGCGCTCAACCCCGCCAGCAATGTGAAGCTGGTCACGACCGCCGCCGCGTTGAGCATCCTCGGTCCGTCACACCGCTACGAGACCGCGGTCAAGGCAGCCCCTCCCGTCGACGGCACCATCCGCGGTGATATCTTTCTCGTAGGTGGCGGTGATCCTAGCCTCCTCACGGGCGACCTCTATGAACTCGCGTCCCGGCTGCGCGCGCTGGGTGTCCGAGAGGTGACCGGCGGCGTCGTCGTGGACAGCAGCCTGTTTGGCGCAGACCTATCTCCTCCGGGCTACGAGCAGAAACAAGAATTTGCGGCGTATCGAGCGCCCATCGGCGCCACGTCTGTGAACTTCAACACCATGGAGCTGCGGGTGCTCCCGAGCGAGGTCTCCGCGCCCGTTCTAGGCTCCGTTCGACCGCCGGTTCCTTCCATCACGCTCGACAACCACGCGGTCACAACGGATGGCTCGAAACGCCGTATTCGCGTCAAGCCGACCACTCCCACCGACACCGCTGTCGGACTGAGGATCGAGGGTTCCATGGGGCACCGCGCCCGCATGGCACTCTACCGCTACCCGGTCCCTTCCCCCGCGCACTACTCGGGCGAGGTCTTCGCGCTGACCCTCGCGCAGGTCGGTA
>CALKDV010000015.1 GCA_938084085.1 uncultured Nannocystaceae bacterium | reverse complement strand
CACGTCGACGCCTCTCGCGTCGAGCACCCCAAGCGCTGCGCAGTCATCCTCGGCGAGGAGGGTCTCGCGAACGTCGAGGAAGCTCTCCGCGCCGAAGCCGGGGATCTCGATGAGTGCGGCGACGGACTCAATCGTGGTCCGAGGCGCGTCAAGACGACGCAAGGAGAGGACGCCCGCCAGTGGCGCCAGCGTGTCGAGCGGATTGTCGCCAACCCGGAGGTCTTCCACACTCGACCACAACGCCGCGTCGGGGAGCCCTGAGATCCCATTGTCGGACGCGCGAAGGATTTTGAGGGAAGCCACCCCGACAACGTCGGCAAGCGACGTGACCCCCGAGCCTGAAATGTCCAAGTCCCGCAGCGCTGTGAACCCGCCCCCCAGCGTCTCCAACTGCGCGTTCGTGAGTGGGGTACCTTTCAAGGAGAGCGTCGCGAGATAGGGCAAACCATCCAACGGCGTGAGGTCCAGGCCCCCCCCCAAGTTCTCGAGCCTCACCGCCGCCATCGCGTGGAGCCCCGCCAGCGGCGCGAGGTCCACCGCTCCCGCTGCGCCGCCCACCCCGAGCGAGCGAAGCGCCACCAGCCCCGTCAGCGGTTCGAGGTTTGTCACCGCGCCGTTGCCCCGCACATCCAACAGCCGCAGCGCGGTGTTGGCTTCGATCCCATTCAGCGACTGCAGCTGGTTCTCGCGCCCGTACACGGTGTGAAGCGACGCCGCGTTCGCCAAGGGCGACAACGTCGTTACTTCGTTATTTGTGATCACCAACACCTGCAACGTCTCAACCGACGCGAGCGGGTCCAACTGTTGGAGTTTGTTGCTGCGAATCCATAACTCCTCGACCTCAAGCCCGGAGAGCGGAGACAGATCCTCGATCTCGTTGTCGTCGACCCGCAGCGTCCGAAGAGACGCCAGACCCTCAATTCCGCTCAGGGAGGTCAACTCGTTCTCGTCGAGGGAGAGGTAATAAAGGTCTTCGCAGGCGCTCAAGGGCGCAGCGCTCGACAGTTGATTGCCGTCGGCGACCAGGATCCGGAGTTCACACTCGGCAGCCAGCGGGGCGAGGTCCTCGACGCGATTGTTCGTGAGGTTGAGCTGCGACAGATGCGACAGCGGGGACAGCTCCTCGAGGGCCGCAATGTCATTGTTCGCGACGTCGAGGCTCGTCAGTTCGGGCATCTCACGGACGAATGAGAGGTCCTCCAGCCCGAGCCCGCGCGCCGCCAGCAACCTCAATTCAACGAGGGCGTCGAGCCCAGTCAGCGACGCGATGTTCTGGTCAGAGATGTCGAGTTCAAAGAGCCTCGGAAGATGCGCGAGGGGACTCAAAGATCCGACGGCGTTCCCCGAGGCGTTCAAGATCTGAAGCCCCTGCGCGCACTCAAGTCCGTCGAGGGTTGTGACCCCTCGGTCGGAGATGTCGAGACCGGTGAGGCCGAGCAGCGCAGGGTAGGTCACGCTCTCGTCGGGCGAGGCGTCAGGCCCAAGAATCGCCTGCCGAACGGCCTCCTCTACCCCCGAATCCGCGAATATGAGGGGGCCTTGGCAGACATATCCGCCTGCAACCTCAGGCCCTTGCGGGCTCTCGCAGCCCCAGAGGACGGAAACAAGCGCGAGACTCCTCCTCGTGCGCCGTCCTCTCATTCCCCCGGATCCTCAGGTGGCGGGGATGCTCCCGAGGTCAAGGGCGCGTTCAGTCGCGCCTCAAGCAGCTTGACCGTCGCAAGAAAATCTTCGTCGGCGAGCCCCTCGCGTACCGCCTCAGCGTAGACCTCGGTGACGCGCTCCGACAGGGGCAAATGAATCCCGGCGGCGCTCGCCGACTCTAGGGCCAAGCCGAGATCTTTGTGCATGAGACCAAGTTTGAAATGAGGCGTGAAGTCGCGGCGCTGAAGATAGCCCGTCTTGAAGCTCCCCACCCCCGTCTTCCCCGCGCTGTGCTCGAACACCTCATGGAGGGTGTCCACCTCTAGATCCAAGGTCCGGGCCAATGCGTAGCCCTCCAACACCCCCTGCAGCACCACGCTCTGGGTCATGTTCAGGCAATATTTGATCCGTTGACCATCCCCGACCCGTGGCCCCGCGTGCACCACATGTCGCCCCAAGATGTCGAGCAGCGGGCGCACCTTCAAGAGCGTCTCGGCGCCGCCGCCGACCATGAAGGTCAGCGTGCCACCTCTCGCGCCGAGCATGCTGCCGGTGATGGGCGCATCCAAAAAATGTGCGCGTCGCGAGGTCGCCTGCGCGTCAAGTCGCCCTGTCAAGTCGAGCCCCGTAGTGCCACAGTCAATCCACACCTGCGACTCGGAGAGCACCTCGATAATCCCATCGGCCCCGGTCGCCACCGCCTCGAGCGCCTCATCGTTGGAGACGCAGGTGATCACCACGGTCGCGTCGCGGGTCGCCTCCGCGGGCGTCGTCGCGATCTCTACAGCGCCCGCGAGGCTCGACGCAGCGTCGCGCAGCTCCGTGAGGGCAGCCGCGGACCGATTCCAGGCCTGCACACGGATCCCGTGCTCCGCCAGCGTGAGCGCCATGCCCCGCCCCATCGTGCCCACGCCGATCATCGCGACTGCTTCGTTCCACATGCCTCACGCTAGCCTCTGGAGGATGACCGTGTCTAGCGGGTGGGCCCACCGGAGGTGAACATCGCCTCTGGCTCGAAGAGCGGAACGGTCACGAGGGTCGATCCATCGAGCCGCTCATTGAGCCGCTCCACGTCCTCATGACGCAGGTTCCAGCTCCCCACGAACACCAGGTGCCCCCGAAATTCATGTCGCTCATGAAAATCACCGAGCGCAGCCAACGCCTGCTCCACCCCGCGTCGCTCGTCATACTCGTCGGGGGGCGGCATAAGCACGAGGTAGGAGCGCACCTCCGGCGTCGTCATCCGGGAGAGATCGGAGTAGATACGCACGATCCCCGCGGGGATCCCCGCGGGGCGAACACCGTCTTCGACGACCTCGTAGATCGTCTCGTGCGTCACGTCGGGGGTCATATGAAAGGCGACCAGTTGGCGGTACGGACGGCCGCTCGCGATCCCCTGCGCCTTCGCGGTCTTGAAGGCATAGTCCAAAATACGGCGATACCGAACCTCACCCACCGCGACCACCGCGGTCCGATCCTCGGTCTCAATGGCGGTGGATTCGACCGTGTCGACCACCCTTCGAAAGTAACCGTACACCCGCCGAACAATCGTGCGGTGGTTGAACAGCAGCAGCACCACCCCGACCCCCGCGCTCACGAGCAGCACCAAGGTCCGCAGCTCTCCGATGTCTCCGCGGTAGGTGCTGTACATACTCAGCAAGGCGTAGCCGATGACCACGAGGCCGATCAGCGCTCCC
>CALKDV010000014.1 GCA_938084085.1 uncultured Nannocystaceae bacterium | reverse complement strand
CCCCGTCACCCGGTTGCTGGCGTTGCTGATGTCAAAGCGCGCGATATTCTCCATGGTGCTGATGTCGTTGACGCCGCGGAGGCAACGCTCGCCGCGCAGGATTTCCCACAGCATGACCGCGAGCGCAAAGAGGTCGGTTTGCACTGTGGCTTCGCCGCCGCCAATGACCCGCTCTGGAGCCATGTACGCGCGCGCGCCGGCGTCTCGAACCGTCATCTCGTTGGAGAGCCAGCGGCTGCTCGCGCAGCCCAGGTCGGCGAGGATGACATCACCGTCGGTGGACAAGAGCACGTTGGCTGGACAGATGTCTCTGTGCAACGCGTCGATGAGATCGGGGGCGCCGTTTTCATCGAGCTGCTCGATTCCATGGAGTCCCACGACGGCGTTGGCGACCTGGGCCATCAGGTAGACTGCGATCTCAGAGCTGAGCGCCTGAGGGACGCCCTCGCGGTGCCCCAATAGCTCTGCGAGGTCGACGCCGATGATGCGATCGACCACGTAGTAGAGGATCGAGTCCTCCCGTCCAGAGGCGTGGAGCGACGCGAAATTGGGGTGATTGAGAGTCTCGAACAGTTGGACCTCGTGCTCGAACTGCGCGCTCAGCAAGGCCTCTTCGCGCTCGGGCAGCCCCGGCAAAAGCGCCTTCACAAAGTATTCGGGGACGTTGCCAGGATCCTCTTCGCGGGTGGCGAAGTAGTGCAGGCATCCGGGTCCCCCCGTGGTGACTTGCTGCACAAGTCGATAACCGCCGATGCTGGTCCGCTCCATCACCTGCAGTTTGCAACCGCTAGATCTTCCTGTCTACCCGTCCCGAACCTGTTACAAGTACCGAGCGTGTCCCGTCCTGCCACCCAAAGCCCGGTGTTTATCCTGGGCGCAGGTCTCACCGGCCTTTCCGCGGCGTATCACCTCCAGGGCTCTCGTTTTGTCCTGGTGGAGCGATCTAAGGTGGTGGGCGGGAAGGCGCGAAGTCATCGGCAGGCCGGGCACACCTTCGATGTGACCGGCCACTGGCTGCACTTGAGAGACGACCGAGTCCAGACGCTGGTTCAAGATCTTTTCTCAGGGGGAGATCTTGTCTCCGTGCGACGAAAGACCAATGTGTGGAGCCACGGCGCGCTCCTTCGCTACCCGTTCCAAGCGAATCTTTACGGCCTTCCCCCCGCGGTGGTTCAAGAGTGTCTTGCGGGGTTCTTCGAGGCGCAGGTCGCGGCGGCGACGACGACCGCCCAGACGCCCCGGACGTTTGAGGACTTCGCGCGGGCGCGATTTGGGGCCGGGATCTCGGAGCATTTCTTCGTGCCCTACAACACCAAGCTGTGGGGCATGCATCCCGACAAGCTGACGGCGGAGTGGGTCTCGCGCTACATTCCCGTACCCAACGCGTCCCAGGTGATCGGCGGGGCCGTCGGTGTCCCTCAAGAGGGGCTCGGTTACAACGTGGAGTTTCAATATCCAAAGGCGGGCGGTATCGATCATCTCCCCGAGAAGTTAGGGGCGGCGGTCAAGTCACGAGAGCACGGCGAATGTGTGTTCGGGAGCGATGTGGAGGAGATCGACGTTAAGGGGCGCCGCATCAAGATTTCGGCGGCCCCCGACTGGCAGCCTTGGTCGCGTGTGGTGTCCACCATCCCCTTGCCCGAGTTGATCAAGCGTATCAAGGACCCGCCGCCGCAGATTCGCGAGGCGGCCGCCGCGTTGCGTTGGGTGAAGTGGCGCTACCTCGACGTGGCGACCCGGACGACGCCCGCCGCGGACTACCACTGGGTCTACGTGCCCGAGCGGCGCTATCCGTTCTTTCGCGTTGGAGTCTATTCGAACGCCGTCGAGAGCATGGCGCCCAAGGGGCGGGGGTCGCTCTACGTCGAGCTGGAAGACCGCGACAACGCTCCGGATCAGGCCCAGGTCGCCCAGGCGCTCGCGGAGATGGGGACCATCGCGGGCGCCGAAGACGTGGATTTTATGAAGCTCCGCGACATCGAATACGCCTACGTGGTCTTCGATGACGCGTGGAAAGACTGTCGCGCGACGCTCCTCGAGTGGCTCATGTCCAAGGGCATCCACAGCTGCGGGCGTTATGGAGCGTGGGTCTACAATTCCATGGAAGACAGCATGATTCAGGGGATGGAGGCGGCGGCGTGGGCGACCATGGACGCGGTGAAGGGGGCGACGTCATGAGCAGCAAGGGTGGAGGGCAACGCGCTCGACCCGAGTTGAGCGTGGTCATCCCGGTCTACAACGAGGCGGAGATCATCGAGTCGTCCGTGCGGCAGCTGGTCGCAGATATGGAACGACTGACTTCGAACTTCGAGGTTCTCTTGGCGGAGAATGGGAGTTCGGATGACACCGTCGCGCTCGGTGCCTCGCTCGGTCGTGACGATCCTCGGGTGGTGATGTTCTCTCACCCCGCCCCGAACTATGGAGGCGCGCTGCGAGAGGGGATCATGCGCGCGGCGGGGCGCTTTGTGGTGTGCGAAGAGATCGATCTGTGCGACGCAGATTTTCATGGGCGGGCGCTCACGCTGCTGCGCGAGGACGCCGCCGATCTCGTGGTCGGGTCCAAAGCCATGAAGGGGGCCAACGACAGTCGACCTGTCTTTCGAAGGTTGGCGACACGGGTCTACAACGGCATGCTCAGGCTGACCCTCGGGTTCAAGGGCACGGACACCCACGGGCTCAAGGCCTTCCAGCGCGATCGACTGTTGCCCGTGGTCGAGTCATGTCTCGTCGAGCACGACGTGTTCGCCTCGGAATTTGTCATTCGCGCTCAGCGGGTGAATCATCGCGTCGTCGAGATCCCCGTTCAGATTGAAGAAAAACGCGCGCCGTCGGTCGGCCTCGTCCGCCGTGTGCCGAAGGTCCTGCGCAATCTGGGGCAGCTGATGGTCGCAATTCACGGGGCGCCGGCGCGCGGCGTCGATGAGGGTCGTCCCCTCGTCACCGCGGATCGCCCAGAGGAGGAGGACGCGTGAGCACCTTGGTGAGCGTTGATCTCGACGACCTCGTCTGTCATCACGCAGTTTTGGGGATGGAGCCGCCGTCGGAGCAGCTGGCGGGCGTGTGTCTCGAGCGTATATTGCCCCGGTTTGAGGCGCTGTTTGAGGAGACCTCCTCACGGGCTACGTTCTTCGTGATCGGTCGTGACCTCGAGCGAGACATGGGAGGCGCGGCCCGTGGCGCGGCCCTGCTGCAGAAGCTGGTGCGCCGCGGTCACGCTGTGGCGAACCACTCCTACGCGCACGACTACGCGATGACGGACTGGCGCAGCGAACTCATCGCCGAAGACATCGCTCGATGTGACGGGGTGATTCGTGAGCTCGGGGTGCAGGCCCGTGGATTCCGTGCGCCGGGGTATACCCACGATCGTCGGCTGCTGATGCAGGTGGCGGCGCAGGGCTACGAATACGACAGTTCCTCGCTCCCGTCGCCCTCCTACTACGCGGCGAAGCTCGGCGCCATGGCGTTGTTTCGGTTGCGGGGACGAAGCTCCGCGTCGAGAGCGGACAACGTGCGCAGCTTCGTCGGGCGCCGGACGCCTCAATTCATGTCCGACGCGGGGATTTGGGAGGTGCCGATTTCGGTGAGCCGCTCGTTGCGGCTCCCGCTCATCGGGACGTCCTTGCTCTCCGGGCCCGAGCTTGTGCGGCGGGTGTTGTTCGCGGAGGCAGTGGCGACCTCGCATCTTCATGTGGAGCTGCACGCGATGGACCTCGCAGACCCCGCAGCCGACGGGCTCGAGCATCTCGTGGGGGTGCAGCCCGGGCTCAAGGTCCCGTACGAGACTCGACGGGCGCGGCTCAAGGAGCTCTTGACCGCGCGCGGGGGCAGCGTCCCCATCGAGTCCGTGCTTGAGTAGGGCGCGGCATCCCGCGATCAGCGACGGGGGTATGCCTTGCGGCGCGAATGCTCCGCGCGAACGGCCATGGTCGCGAGTCGATCGGCCTCTTCGTTGCCGTCGATTCCGGCGTGGCCTTTGACCTTCAGCATCTCAAGGTTGACGCATTTGTCCATCTCCTCACGGACGGCGCCGATATGCTTGAGGTTCATCTTCGCCTTCCATCCGCCCACGAGCACGCCGAGGCTCCAGCCGCTGTCTGTGTAGAGGACGACGTGCCCGGAGCGCTCGTCGTCGGAGAGCTCCGCGAGGCCGTATCGGATGGCCTCAAGCTCGGCGATGTTGTTGGTGCCGGACCCGATAAATTCGCTCAACTCCACGGTCTCACCCTTGCGGATCAAGTACACGCCCACCCCCGCAGGGCCCGGGTTACCCGAGCACGC
>CALKDV010000013.1 GCA_938084085.1 uncultured Nannocystaceae bacterium | reverse complement strand
GCGGCCTGCTCCAAGGTCGCGCGCTCGATCATCTGCGCCAAGTCCTCCTCGAAGCCGATAAGTCCCACGGCCTGAAGTAGTCGCTGCTCCCGGCGTCCGCGAGGAGACGTCTGCTCGCGCGCGAGCTCGCCTTGGACGAAGGCGCGAAAGTCCTCCATGGATTGAAACTCCACCGCCACGTCTTCGCGAAAGGCTCGACCTCGCAGACAACTCACCTGCGCCTGGATCTCCTTGGCCATCGCGCGCTGGGCCGCCGTGGCAGGACCGGATCGCAGGCTCGTGGTGCCGGTGGACACCGTGGTTCGAATGTCGGGTGCCGGCGCCGTCTCGTTCTGTGTTTCAGAGGGCGCAGACTCGGCGCCCGTCTGAGTCTGTGCCGCAGCTGCGATGGTGATGGAGGGGGGGTCTCGAGGCGGCGGGTCGAGGGGAGCGGCGGCGTGCGCCGCTTCGGGCTCGGACTCGGCGGGAGGGTCTGGCTGCTCGAGTCGAGTCTCGGGGAGTCGACCGATCACCGCAGGGTCTGCGGTGGTGGGGCGGCGGAGGCTGGTGTCGGCGGCAGGGGCAGCGTCACATCCGACGAGGACGACACACGACAGGCCCAGCAGCCGCAGATTCATGGGAGGGGCAGCGCCTCTACGCTCCACGTTCGCCAATCGACGCCGCTGCGACCGTCTCGGAGCACAAAGATAAACTCGACGCTGTCGCCCTCCGGTGTCTCGGTTTCGTCTTGGCTTCCCACGGTGAGCGAGAAGTCGTTGAAGCTCACCGCGTCGTTGCTCGCGCCGCTTTGGAGCGTGCCCCACGTGTGGTACCAGGCGCCCTGAAATGCCTCGGACGCCTCGCGGATTTCCCCGTTCGCGCTTTGAACCGTGAATGTCTGGAGTTCGGAACTCGGGGTCAACGCGTTGAAGCGCAGAACCGTCCCGTAGGTCGCAGCGAAGGTCCCCGCCTCAGGGATCTCGACGATGGGCCCGGTGGTCTCTCCCCCCTCCTCGTCCACGGGTTGCGCGCCGACGCTGGAGATTCGCGGGTGGCGATCGAAGTCTGGAATGTCGTCGAGATCGGTGACCGCAAACTCCTCGGGTAGCACGACCCCAAATTCTTCGGCCAGGGCGAACAGACGCTCCAGGGGTCCTACGGTCACTCGCTGTAACAGCAGCACGCAATCGTCAGGAACGTCGATGTCCCCCGACAACAAGATGTCGGCGCAGGTCTGCGTGGACGTCCCGCCAGGGACCCCCGCGATCATCGTGAGCTCGATGCCGCCGCCGGACAGGATGTTGAAGTCGAAGGGGATGGTGAGCGAGGGGGTCGCGGTTTGGCCGAGTTGGCAGAGGCCTTGGGGCTCGGGGACCTCGGAGAAGTCGAGCTCGAAACCGAACGCTGGCGTCTCGCAGTCGGGGATTGCGTCACGCGCGATCGGGAACTGGGACGAGATGCATCCATACAGACTCTGCGTCGGACTGAGCGGACACGCGAACCACACCGGGGCGAGCGTCGCCGCGTCCACGATCCCTTCGGGCCCGCCGATGAGCGGGGTGACCGTGACGGTCTCGAAGGGCAAGGCCTGGGCTCGAGGCGCCGCGTCTGGATCCTCCTCGGGTACGAGGGGCTCGGTCACTACGACGCGGGCTGCGAGGGGTCGCACGGTGTTGAGCAGGGCGACGTCGGGGAGTGAATCTCCGCAGCCGACCAAAAGACAGAGCGCGCTTGTTCCCGCGAGGGAGGAGATGAGGTGCGACCTAGACATGCTTAGAACTCGATCCGCGTTCCGATGGAGGGGATGATGGGGAGGCCAGTGATGGGGGCGAAGCTTTGACAGTTGAACGCGTAGTTTCGAAACTCGACGTTGCGCCGATTGTACGCGTTTTGGATGTCAAGGTAGAGGGAGATCTCTGCGCGCTTGCTGTACCAGCGCTTGTCCACCCGCAGGTCAAGCTGGTGGAAGTTCTTGATCCGGTCGGAGTTTCGGGCGCCCTCGATGCAGCGGTAGGCGCCCGTCTCTGAGTCAAAGACGCCGTTGACGATGGGAGTGGTGGGGTTGCCTGAAACCAGCCGGAACCGCGCCCCAAGCTGCCAGTCGCGTGGGAACTTGTAGCTGCCAATGAGCGTGAGGATGTGCGTCTGATCAAAATCGACGACGCTAAAATCACCGCCAGGGACGTCGCGAATCTCTCCGCGCGAGAGGGTGTAGGAGAGCCAGGCGTAGAAGTTTCGGGTCAGGGATTTTCGCAGCAACACCTCGGCGCCGTAGGTGCGACCGATCCCGGCGTTCGACAGGACCCGCGGTCCTAGGTTGCCGCTTTGGGGCAAGGTCAACGCTTGGGTGGCGACGATGGAGTCCCAGATCTGCTTATAAAATCCGGTGACCTCGAGGTTCCAGTCGCCTTCAAAGCCCTGGGCGACCCCGACGCTCGCCTGCATGGAGGTCTCGGGGAGGAGATCCGGGTTGCCGAAGGTCTCGTTGGTCTCTTGGGGCGTTGGGGCCTGGCTGTACAGGCCCACCCCGCCCTTCAACGTGGTTCGATCGGCGAGGTTCCAGATGAAGCGCATGCGCGGATCGACGGTAGCCTTGTTGATCGGCGCGCTGTAGTAGGTGACGCGCACACCAGGGAAGATGGTGAACCGATCCGTCGCTTGGATGGTCACGGTGCTGTACAGGGCGGGGGTGAGACGCCAGCCCTTCGCTGACGTGAACAAGGACCCCGTGTCACTCGCGCCGCCGGTGCTCTCTCCGGGCACGGTCACGTCAATTTTAAACTGAGTTGCGATGCTCTCTGTGCCGACTCGCACCTTCAGCCGTCGACTGAATCGACGCGCGATCTCTGCGCGAGTGCTGATGGTATTAAAGGTGAGGTTGAACTTGAAGGCGTCGATGGCCGCGACGTCGAATTTTGAGTGGAGATAGGACGGCGTAAGCAAAAACTCCCACGGACCGCTTCGTTTCTCGTAGGAGAGGTCGGCGCGGTGGAAGTAGACCGCCTGCTCAAAGCGGTCCCTGGCGTCAGCCTGCTCGTCGTTGGCCCCCGCGAACAAGAGCACCGTCCGGTCGTCTGAGCCGAAGGCCCGCGCAGTAAAGTCCCCACCCGAAACCGGATAATCGAACAGCGCTTGGTAGTCCCAATAGCGCGGCGCGAGCGTGAAGTTGACGCCTGCGTCGTCAGGCAGGGCGAGGGGCAAAATGGCGTCGATGTAGCTCCTGCGACCCGAGAGGATGAACGACCCCTTTTTGATCGGGCCCTCAAACAGCAGCCCCGTGTCGAAGATGTCGCTGTCTACGTATCCGTGGAAGCCGTCTCGACGGCCCTTGCGCGGCACCACGTTGACCACCCCGCCGAGGGCGTCACCGTAGCGGCTGTCAAAGTTGCCGGGGATGAAATCGATCTGCTTCAGGATGTCGGAGTTAAACACGGAGGTGATCCCTCCGAAGTGAAACAGCAGGGGGATCTCGTGGTAGGCGAGGAAGGTGGCGGAGTCCTCGGGGGCGGATCCACGGATCACCAGAAAAGCGGACCCGAAGGGGGCGCGCGCGATGCCGGGAAAGTTTTGGATCGCCTTGAGCGCGTCTCCCTGCGTCCCGGGGATCGTGTTGATCTCCTCGAGCGAGATCGTTCGTCGCGTGACCTCGGGCTCGTCGTCACGTGAGTCTTCGACCACTGTGCGGTAGGGGTTGTTGCTCAGCGGGCGCAAGAAGTACTTGCCTTCCAGCAGCTCACCCTCCACGAGGCGCGCGATGTACTCGAGGCGCTCGTACCCGACCGCGACAAACACGAGGCGGACCGAGCCGTCGGGGACCCCCGCGAGCTCGAAGCGCCCATCGTCTGCCGTGGTGGTGCTCACCTCCCACGCGAAGACCTCTTCATCTTGAAGTGGGGCGCCGCGCACCTTGCCGGGCTTCGCATCCTCTGGCGCAGGGATCGCGAGGACGGTCGCGCCCTTGATCGGGAGGCGTTGGCCTGCGCGGAGCAGCTCGCCTTGGATCCGGACGGGTCCTGAGTCCGAGGGCTGATCTTGCGCGACGTCGTCCCCGGCGCCCTCGCTCTCTGACTCACCCGCGGTCGCCGGATCTACCTCGAGAGAGGGGGCTTCCGGGGGCGCGGGGGGGGGCGGCACGGGCGCCACGATATCGAGACCGATGGCGATCACGACCTCCACGGGCTGTCCCTTGTAGGTCGCGGGAGCGTAGCGCAAGGACGCCACGGCCTCGAGCGCGAGGCTGTCGAGCTGAGGGTGCACGGGCTGTGCGATCTCGAGTTCTTTCGGGACCCCGTCGACGCCGACGACAAAGCGCACCACAACCTTGCCCTCCGGTCGCGGATCGATTTCCAGGAGAGAGTCAGGGTACTCAAGGCTGGCCTCGTTCTGGAGCACCGGCTGCACGAGGTCTGCGGGGGTCTGGGCGGGCTCAAGTGTCGAGGCGCTCATGACATCCACGCTGCGCGAGCCGTCGGCTGCGCGGGCCGACACGCCCAAGGGGAGCGTGACGCAGGCGAGCATCACCCCGAGACCGAGTGCGCGTCGAAAGGCAGTGAGCAGAGCGTTCATGAGCGGGGAGGCGACACAGGCAACGAGAGGATGGCGAGGGAGCAACCGAGGGGCTCAGTCGCGGAGGATAAATTCATATTCGTAGCGCAGCTCGTGGTCGACCGGCTTTCCGTTGGTGCCTATCGCGGGCTTGAAGCGGGCGAGCCGAAGGGCCTTCGCGGCGACCTTGTCACAGTCTACGCCGATGCCTTTCACCACGCGCACCCGTCTCACCTTCCCGTCTTTTTGGACTTGGACTTTCAGCACCACGACACCTTCGAGGCCCTTTGACTTCGAGGCCGGACAGTTGATCTTCGGGATTTTGATGGGATCGGGGAGCTTGCGGACGTTGATGGCGCTGGCGGGGCGCCACGCGACGCCGGTCTCACTTTTAGGTCCGGGCGCGGCCGGGATGGGGGCGCTTGGCTTCCCCTTCCCACCGGGGACGCCGTCGGGCACGCCTCCGGGGGTCCCGATGGCCACAGCGACGCCGCTGGTGCCCCCGGTGGAGGTGTTGCTGATATCAAAGCGCATGGGCGGCGGGGGTTCGGGCGGAGGTTCGGGCCGGGTGCGCGTCTTCTTTTTTTGGACGGGCCTAGGAGGCTCGGGCTCGGGCTCGGGCTCAGGTTCGGGCTCAGGCTCAGGCTCAGGCTCAGGCTCAGGTTCAGGTTCAGGTTCGAGCTCGGCGACTTCGAAGACGATGCGCTCCGATGGTTCTTGATCGCTCGTGGAGCATCCGTAGGGAGCCAGGTCGGTCGACATGAGCGCGAACAGTCCCGCATGCACCAGCGCGGCGACCACCGAGGCGAGCGTGGCCCGGAAGCGCCCGTCGCGAAAGAATTGGGCCACCATAAACCCAGCCATCGCCATCAACAGCAAGATCGCCCACCACGCCAGTGGATCCGGGGTCGCTGTTGCGAGCGACGAGCCTAGTTCGCTGGTGGTGGACATCTCAGGGGGCTAGCCTTTCGGCGCGTCGGCGTCTGCGGAGGGTTTCTCGGTCGCGATGGCGTACTTCTTGACTCCGTTGGCGCGCAGGAGATCGATGAGGTGGACCATACTCCCGACCTTCGCGCTCTCATCGCACTGCACGATGCCTTGCAGCTCTGGATTCTCTTTCGCCTTGGAACGGATGGCCGACTCGATGGCCGCGTCGTCTGGCATGACGTTGCCATCCACGACGAACCTTCCATCGGAGTGGCACACCAGCAGGATGCTCTTGGGCAGATCCTCGACGGCTTGACCGGTCGCGGCATCGGGCTTGTCTACCTCCATGCCTTCCACCTGCTGAATGGTGGTCGTGGTGACCATAAAAATCACAAGGAGCACCAAAATAATGTCGACCAGGGGCGTGACGTTGATGCCGTTGATGCCTTCGCCGTCGTCGAGCTCGCCCATCGCCATTAGGAGGTCTCCTCTGCGCGGGTCGCCTTCGCGAGCGCGTCATTGTCCGTGAGGGTAGCCAGCATTACGTTGACCAGCCCTTCGGCCTCGCTCATGAAGCGCTTCACTTTGCGCTGGAGGGCGTTGTAGGCGATGACCGCAGGGATCGCGACGAGCAGACCGATGGCTGTGGCGACCAGGGCTTCGGAGATGCCGGTCATGATATCCGCGGCCTCTCCTCCCGAGGTTACGCCGCGGGCGCCGAGGAGGTTGAACACGCGGAGGATCTCGAGGACCGTGCCGAACAGACCGATGAACGGGGCGTTAGAGCCTACCGTGCCGAGGAAGGCCAAAAATCGACTCAGTCGAACTTGGGAGTCCGGGCGGGTCGCGTCGACCAGCGCTCGGGCGGAGCTAGGGGAGCGGGCGCCACCGTCGAGGATGGCGGCGACCATCCGAGCGCCGGGGCTCTCCGCGCCTTTCAAGGTGGTGCGCGCCGCTTCAAGATCCTGGGCTTCGAGCGCCGCCAGGAGCGGCTGGGCCAATGCCCGGTCCTTTCCCGTGATGCTCTTGAAATAGATCAGCCGCTCCACGATGACGGCGACGCTCGCCACGCTCAAAAGGACGAGGACCCAGAGGACCCAGTTGGCGCCGAGCAGCGCAAATTGGAGGAAGTTTTCGGTGAGGTTCATGGTGTGGGCAAGCGAGGGTTGAAGATGTGGGATTCACGCACAGGCAGGGCGCCGCCGGATGCGCGGTTTTTCCAGGCTCGCTCGGAACGTAGCTGAAACATTGTTGCTCGGCCACATGTAGGGGCGTCGAGGACGCAGACCACACTCGGGTCTGTCGTGATGCGTTTGTCACTCCCTTGGACGTTGTTCCAGAGACAGAGGGTCGCTCGCTCCTGCCTGTTCCGGCGCGAAAGCCGGCAACCGCGCGCAGTGTCCTCGCTTGTGTGTGCCTTCGCGCGTCTGCGGTCTCACATGCCTTCGCCCCGTGCTCCTGGGGGATCTTCACGGGCGAGCAGACGCGCCGACCGCCGCGGGGGCTCAGCGAAGCGATCGAAGCGCAACCGCAGGTTCTGCACCTGTGTGGGGCGTCCGGGCTTGCGGCTCGGACGTCGCGCCGCGTGGAAGCATCTTCGGGTTGGCCTCCGTGGGGCGACGTGGTGTCGGCAAGCTGCGATCAGGGCGCGCCCGGTTGGGATCAGCGGGCCCGTATCGGTCGTAAATATGCTGCAGGTAGACCTTGGCTTGAGCGCCGTAGCTGTGCTCTGGATGACGCATCTGGAGCTCCGCGAACGTGTCGCGGGCGAGTTCGACTTCTTCAACCCGCAGGTAGGTGACGCCGAGTAGGAACATCACGTTCGCGTCAAATCCGAGCCCTGGATAGCGGCGGCTCGCTGCTTCGAGTCGACCGATGGCGGACTCGGCGAGGTCGCGGTTCAAGTAATACTCCGCGACGTAAAGCTCGTGCTCGAGGAGCCGACGCTGGATGTCGTCGCGCAGGGTCTTTGCGTCTTGAACGCGCGGGGAGGTGGGGTAGCGATCAAAGAACGTTTGCAGGGCAGTGAGGGCCTCTTCGAGCACAGACTGATCGCGCTGGTAGTGCTTGGGGAGCAATATATTTGTGGTCTCTGGGGCCGCCATGTAGGCGGACACGGCGACCATGTATGCGATCCAACCATTCTTGACGTGCTCGTGCGTCGGGTGCAACCGCGCGAATTGTCGAAACGCGTCTTGGGCGGAGAGATATTCGCGGTTGCCAAATCGGCTCCGGGCGATGACCAACTCCGCCTCGACCGCGTAACGCGAAAACGGAAATCGCACCCGGACAAACTCGGCGTAACGAATGGCCTCTTCGTAGTCATCGTCGCGAAACTCGGTCTTCGCGAGCTCGTAGTTGTCCTTCGCTGTGGAGGCGTAGTTGAGCGAGAGCGAAGGCCCGTCGCTACAGCCCGCCAACGAGAGCCACCCGCACAACAGCGCCACGCCCAGGTCTCGGATCGAGGCCTGAAGCGGCAGGGAGCGAGGGATCCGAGTCGTCATGCGCGCCGACGCTAGGCCGGCCGCTCGCGCGCTGTCAATGCGAGCGTTGGGAGCGTGCTCGCCCCTCGGATTCGTGGGTTGACGGAGGTGCTTCGACACGCGCCGCGAGTGAGCAACGACGACGCGCTTAGCGCGCACTGTTTGGTTGGTCGCGGTCCCGAGCGAATTGGGATGCTCGATTGCATCGGCCAAGCCGCGCGGTGCGGTGCCGCGGGTCGGGGATTGTGTCCAGACGGCCGCTTGGCCGGACTGAGATTGAGTGCCGAGACGAACGTCGCGAGAACGGTCCCTGATAACCGATGCAACGTTGTTGCGCCTCCGCGGCCGCTCGCGCGGTGTCGCGTGACAAGCTCGGCGCCCCGCCGTCCGAGGGTCCTGCGATGGTCCACAAGGCCGACCAAAAACCCGCAACTGCGGACGTTCGGTATTTTTATGGGTGGATAGATTCCGCATTGATTTCGACCTGAGGTTGCTTCGTGTCTTACACTTCGACAGACGCCCCAACGGGCCCTCGTAAGACATGTCTTCGATGCTGGATGACGACTCATTACCGGAGGAGGATGCCCAGACCTCTGAATCAGGTCGTGTCGCATTTGTGAATCGGTCCGCGTACGGCGTGGCAACAAAGTCGGGGACGGCGGTGGAGATCGACAAGGAGCTCGCGCAGGCGTTGGACACGTCGGAGGCGGCATGGATCGACGCGATGGCGAAATCCGACTGGCACACCAGGCCCTCGGCGAATGCAGACGGGGAAATCGACGGGGAGGTGGCGGCGTTTGTCTTCGATATATCGAGCGATTGTATGGAGGTCACCGAGGAGATCTCCGAACTCCTCGGTATGCCTGTGGGATCATTGTCTCGGCCCGGGCTGTTGGCGCTGCTGGAGCCCGAGAGTCGGGTTCGAGCGGCGGTGGCCTTCGAAGAGGGGAGCGTCAACTTGCGCATTCCGTCGATGAGCTTGTGGCTCCGCGGGGATGAGGCGCATCGCTCACGGCTCGT
>CALKDV010000012.1 GCA_938084085.1 uncultured Nannocystaceae bacterium | reverse complement strand
CAAGACTGTCATGGACTTGAACAGGCGAGTGATCTGGAATGTTCTCCCGAGACCATCATGAGCCCGCGTCCACACGCGGTCCCGAGTGATGTTCTCGCCATCGAGCAACACCACTCCCTCGTCCGGACGGAATGTTCCCGTCATGCAGTTGAACAGCGTCGTCTTGCCAGAACCATTCGGACCGATCAGGCCGGTTATCGACCCCCGCTCAATGGCCATATCCACGTCTTTGACGGCAGTTACACCGCCAAATTTCTTGACTATCCCCTTGACCTCGAGGATGTGAGAGCTTCCCTCGGACTGTTGACGGGTGCGCGCGATGATCTTGCTGATGTCCACATCTGAGACAGCCGCAATCGACTTCTGATCAATGAAGTTGACCGCGGACTTGGACTCGCGGCGCTTCTTGACGAAATTCCGAATCGTCGGAAGCAGACCCATGGGCATGAACATGACCACGAGAATCAGCACGACGCCCATGATCAAGAGCCGAGCCCGGAACTCACCGGCCGCAATCGTTCCCACCTCGTTCAGCAACCACACAAGGAAGCCACCGATGACGGGGCCCCAGAGAGTTCCTCGTCCTCCCACCAGAGCGGCGAGCACCAAGAACACACTCATCAAGATGGCAACGACCAACGAGGGTGTGACGAATCCGAGGAATTGACCGTAGACAGCACCTGCGAACCCGAAAGGAACAGCGCTGAGTGTGTAGGCCGTGACCTTGTACAGGGTCGTGTTGATGCCGATGGATGCAGCCTTACCCTCATCGTTGCGGATGGCGACCAGCCCTGCACCCAAGCGGGATCGCATGATGAAGGCGGAAAGCGCCACCGTCAGCAGCAAAATTCCCAGGAAGATGTAGTAATACGGGGTGGTTGGATGGTCCTTCGCCCATGAAGGCTGCTTGACGATGAAGCCGTCCGACCCGCCGGTCAGCCCTCTCCAGTTGGCGGCAATGAGCATGCCGAGAAGGAGCACTGCGATCGTGATGATGACGAAGGAGTGACTCCGGGTACGAAGCACGATCAAGCCGACGACAAGCGCCAACAAGCCCGCTGTCACGGCGCCCAGAGGAGCAAGCCACATGGCATCTATTTCCCATGCTTTGCCCAGGATCGCGCCGGTGTACATGCCCATGTAGAGATAGACGCTGTGCCCGAGGGACACGTACCCGGCCAGGCCGCTGATGAGGTTCCAGCCCGATGCCATGATGGCGTAGAGCATGCAAATGATCAGGACGGTCTCTTCGTAGCGGGTATCCGAGGCCACAATCGGATAGAGGATCAGCAGGCCTATCAGGATGACGGGAAGGAACCCGGACGGGCGCTTCAGAGCTGCAATCATGCCGCGACATCCTCTCGGGTCTTTTCGCCCAGCAATCCGTGTGGACGGAAGAGCAAGATCACGAGAATCGCTCCATAGAAGAAGACCGGAGCCCATTGCGGAACGTAGGCCGAGGCAATCGATTCCGAGATGCCTAGCAACATGCTGGCGATGATCGCGCCAGGAATGCTTCCCATGCCGCCAAGGACGA
Source organism: uncultured Nannocystaceae bacterium (assembly GCA_938084085.1). GTDB lineage: Bacteria > Myxococcota_A > Polyangia > Nannocystales > Nannocystaceae > JAAZXR01. The sequence continues at coordinate 5,911 of CALKDV010000012.1, read as the reverse complement.
TGATCCCAAGCAACCGGGCGATCCAGTCATACTGCGTTGCTGGATAAACGGGATACATGATTGCCAACAGCACACCACCGACACCGGCGGTCATGGCACCAATCCCAAACGCCAGGGAGGACGCCTTCGTGGCCGAAATCCCGACGAGAGCCGCCCCATCTTTGTTCTGGGCTGACGCGCGCAACGCCCTGCCCGCCCACGACTTTCTCAAGTAAACGTAGATGCCCCCCAGAACCACGACGGCAAGGACGCCGGAGATCATCTGCGGGTACGGAATGACGATTTCTCCGATCTTGAATGACGAGGTGAAGTACGGAGGAGTCACCGACTTGAATTCGTTGCCGAAGACGATGTTCAAAACGCCTTCCATGGCAATCGCAACACCGAACATCAAGAGCACGGTCATGCCGGGCCCCTGAGGCGCGACTCGAACGAGCAGCCCCCGATAGATGGCCCAGCCGATGACAAACATCAGAAGACCCATGACCGGCACCAAAAGGAGGGGCTCGAGGCCGAGCAAGCTCCAAATCTGCCACGTAAACAGGGCACTGAAGACGAGGAAGGAACCCTGAGCAACGTTCACGACGTCCAGAACGCCGAAGATCAAGGTCACACCAGAGGCCAGAAGGGCGTATACGCCTCCAAGGAGCACTCCAAACGCGATCACTTGCAGAAGGTCCACGCTGCGTTTCTCCTTAGTTGAAATCAGTCACGGGAACAGCTCATGCGATTCGCATGATCGTGACCACCTGTGAGGGGGTCTGGTCCACACGACTTCCCGTGAAGACCAGACCCCCTACGCGGCAGGTCTACTGCCAGCCGGGCTTCGGAACGATCAGCTCGCCACCGTTGGTGGTTGCCACCTCGGGTGCCACGATCTCAACCGTGCCGTTTTGCCACTGGGCGAGCAGGAAGTCGCCCTGCGGGCGGCCGATGTCATCCCAGGAGAGCTCACCCAGGATGGTGTCGACCGAGTTGGCGCGGAGCCAGTCGGCGATCGCGAGGTTATCGCAATCTCCCACGGCCTCAACTGCCGTTTGCAGGACCTCGGCCGCAACGTAGGCGTTGGCCGAGTCTTCCGATGGCACCAGACCCTCACCGTTTTGTGCCTGGTACTCAGCAACGAATTCGGCATTGCCCTCTGTTGGGGCTTTCTCGCTCCAGGACACGGCGAAGAAGACACCGTTTTCGTTGCCTTCACCGACACCCTCGACGTACTGCGCACCGAAGCTCGGGGCAGTTGTCTGGAACATGAAATCAGGGCTGTAGCCGATCTGAACCATGCTCTTGGCGAGACTGATGCCATCTTCGAACACCGAGCCCTGAGCGATCAGGTCCGGCTCTTGTGCAGCGATGGCAGCAGCCTGCGGCTGAAGGTTCGTTGTGCCCTCGGGGTAGATACCGGTGTAGACGGTCTCCACGCCAGCCGCCTCGAGCTGCTCCTGCATGGATTCAATAACCGGCAGAGCGAACGGATCGTCCATCGATACGTACGCAGCTGTCTTCGGCTTTTGATCATCCGGCAACGACGCGATCATGTTGACGAAGGGGTTCGCCTGATCGGGGGCCGTCGCCTGCTGAGCGAAGAAGTAGAACTTCGGCTCCGGCTCGAAGATCTTCGGAGAGCCACCAGCGGGTGCAATCAGCACCATCTCGTTGTTCTCCGCGACCGTAGACGCAGGGAAGTTCAACAGCGACGAGAAGGTCCCGAGCAACAACGGAACCTTCTCTTGCGAAATCAGGTTGTTGTAGTCCGTGACGACCTGCTCCTGGCTGCTGGCATCATCCAGAACCACTAATTCCACCGGGCGACCGAGGAGCCCGCCGGCGTTATTGGTCAGCTCTGCCCAGACGTCGTAGCCGCGCTGAGCCTCCTGGCCCGGCTGCGAGAAGTCTCCGGTCAGCGGCAGCGAAATGCCGATACGAATCGTGTCGTCGCCGCACATATCTCCCATGCCACCGGACTCTTCGGTTGTGGATTCCTCCGCAGCCGAATCGTCAGCAGCTTCTTCTTGGGTCTCGCTGCTCTCGGTCGAGTCCTGGGAGTCAGACGCTGTGTCGTCTCCATCTCCCGAACTACAAGCCGTCAAGACCAGACCAGCGACGGCAAGAGACGCCACCGCAGCGCTTACGCGCCCGCGGCGACCCTTTCGGATCCTGGAATTGCTCATAGATAACCTCCGTGGTTGCGCAATCGATTGCGTAAGCCGGACTCTGCAATGAAGAAGGCCTCTTGTCAACGGAAACCGCGTAATTGAGGCAGATTAGTGACCCTCACCGAGCGGACCAACTCCATGAGCTTCTCCGGGAGCTGGACCTCATGCCCTACGATCTGGCACACGATTGCAGCAAGATCGGGACTTCCCGGGCATTGACGAGAGTGGGCATCGTGGTTCAACGCTTGACCATCGGGCAATTCAGCGATTCGGCGGTTCTCCACGCCATTCGTCATCTCCAGCTTGACCGACGCGAGGGTCTGGAATTGGTCGCGACCCGGGTGCCCTCTTCCCCTGGGCAGTTCACCGCGCTGCGCGATGCCGAGATCGACATCGCCATCACCAGCCCCGACAACGTCCTGCTCTACGCGACCACCGATCAGCAACCCCTGGGAGAGCGGCTCGACGTGCGGATGTTGCGCTCGATTGACCGGGGCTTGGGTCTGGCGCTCTTCTCTCGACCTGAATTTTCCTCCGTGACCGACCTGCGAGGAACGAATATCGGCGTTGACGTGGTCCGTTCGGGCTTCGCCCTGCTGCTGTTTCGCATGCTCGAGCGCGGCGGAGTCTCACGTGATCAGGCAACGTTCCTCGAATTAGGGGCGACTCCGAAGCGGCTTGTTGCCATGGAAGACAACCAAGCATCCGCAACCATCCTGAATGCCGAATCTCGTGTGGCAGCCCAAGAGTCCGGGATGCGCGAGTGGCTCACCTCGGCGGACATCTCCGACAACTACCTCGGCACGGTGCTCGCCGTAGGTGCTGACTTCGACCCGAATCTCGCTCAGACGTTCGTCGCGATATGGACCGCCGCAACCGAATGGCTCATCGATTCCCCCGAGGACGAGGTCTGCTCGGTACTCGCCGCCGCCAACGAGCACCTCGGAACTCCTGGCTACGTGGCCTTACTGCGTGACCCGCGGTTCGGCCTCCTTCGCGATCCCGCGGTGCACGCAGCAGATCTGCACGAACTGTGCAGGATCCGCCAAGAATCCGATGCCTACGCACCTTCTCCTGAGGCAGTAGCCGCCTTGGCCCATTCGTGAGCAACTGGAGTCTGGAGAGGACAACCAGGTTCCTTCCCTACGTGGTTCTGGTTGCCACATTTGACCGTGCCGTCATCGGCCCGATGCTCATCACGATGGGCGAGGACTTCGATGTAGATCTCACGACCATCACGCTGTCCACCAGCGCCTACCTGTTGTGCTACGGCCTTGCGCAACCGATGTGGGGTCTCATCTCCGACCGGCTCGGCCGGATCGCCACCCTGCAACTCGCCTTGGTATGCGCGGCAGTCATGGACCTCGTCAGCGTGGTCCCGATGTCTATCGAGGCATTCATCGGAGTGCGCGCCCTTGCTGGAGTCACGATGGCTGGCGTTTTCCCAACCGCCGTCATCTTCCTGGGAGACACGATCACCAGCGCACCGAAGCGCCAATCCGCGATCGCCAGCCTGCAGAGCGGTGTGGCGATCGGCTTGACCCTGGGCACCGTCCTCGGTGGGGTAGGCGTCGTCCTCGTCGGGTGGAGAGCCTTTTTTGCTTCGACTGCAGTGGTCTGCCTCGTTCTCGCCGTAGCTGTGCGACGAGCACCGAACGTCAAGCCAGGCGAAGGAGTTCTTCCTACTGGCCAAGCGCTGGCGGAAGTTGCTCGAAACAAGTGGGCCTGGTTTTTGTATCTCCTCGTCTTCATCGAGGCCGCGAGCCTGCTTGGGGGCTTCAACCTCGTTCCCGCAGCACTCGAGGAAACAGGACGCTCCCCCGCCATTGCCGGTCTGGTCACGGGTACGTACGGGCTCGCCGTCCTCGGTACTTCCATGGTTGTGCGACGCGTTACCGAACGCGTGTCCCCCGCGGGCTTCTTGATGATCGGCGGCTTATCCGCGGGAGTCGGCTTCGGGCTGCTCATCGCCTTCGTCACACCCCTCACGGTCCTGATCAGCTGCGCGCTCCAAGGTGTCGCGTGGGTGACGATGCACACCACACTCCAAACCTGGTCCACCACATTGTCCAACCGTGCGCGCGCTCTCGCTGTATCCCTTTTCGCGGGAATGATGTTCCTCGGCAACGGTTTCGGCGCATTCGTGGCCGGCTACCTACTCGACTTCCGAGGCTCCGTCGCCATGTTCTCGGTCGTGACCGCCGGCGTGGTCGTCCTCACCGCCCTGTCGGTAGTCGGGGCACGCCGCTATCAACATCGCCTAGGCTGAGCGCCATGGCTGCGACCCTGAAGGACATAGCCAAGAAGGTCGGTCTCCATCCGGCAACGGTTTCCCGAGCCCTCAATGCACGCACGGCTCATCTCGTCAATCCCGCCACCGTCGCAAAGGTCCGCAAGGCAGCGAGTTCGCTCAACTACGTCCCGAATCCGATGGCATCCGGACTTCGCACGTCCCGGTCACACACCATCGGGGTCGTGATTCCCGATCTGACGAACCCCCTCTTTCCGGGGATGGTGCGCGGAATTCAAGACACACTGTCCCATGCCGGCTACACGCCACTTCTTGTCAATACAGACAACGATCCAGCTGCCGAGGAATCGGTTATCGCATCCCTCAGTGCCCGTCGAGTGGATGGTTTCGTGCTGGCGACCGCACGCCGCGAGCACCCACTACTGGCCGAACTGGCAACGAGGTTCCCCATCGTTCTTATCAACCGAATCAGCGAGAGCGTCCAAGCTTCCAGTGTTGCGGCGGATGAGCAGCACGGAATCCGCCTTGCCGTCGAGCATCTGTGCGCACTCGGCCACACGCAGATCGCTCATTTGGCCGGCCCGGCCTGGTCATCCACGGGCCACGAACGTCAACAAGCTTTCGCCCGCGCGATGCGCGAACACGGTCTCACCCCTGCTCGCAAACCGGCCGCTGTCGACTCGTGGAGTCTCGAGGCTGCGACGAAGACCGCCCTGTCGATGCTTGACGGGAACACTCAGACCACTGCCCTGGTTTGTGCCAACGATCAACTAGCCCTTGGTGCCATCATCGCGGCCAAGAAACTGCGTATGCGATGCCCGCGTGATGTCAGCGTCGTCGGCTACAACGACATGCCCTTCATGGATCTCGTGGACCCGCCACTCACGTCGGTGAGAGTCCCTCAGCATGACATCGGAGCCGAGGCGGCTCGCCTCTTGCTGAGCCTTCTCGTCGAGGACGGCACCATGCCTGTCAAGCACGTGCGCCTGACGCCCGAGCTCATGGTTCGATCCTCGACAGCCCCGCCGCAGCGATGAGTCGACATGATCTCTGAGCATGTACTAGGGACCGGCGGGGCAGCCTTACACGTAAGCGGCCTCGGGCTGGGTTGCATGGGGATGACGTACGCATACGGTGCGGCGGATGAGGCGGAGTCCCTGCGCACCCTGAACCGCGCCCTGGAATTAGGCATCAATTTCTGGGACTCATCAGACTCCTACGGCCCGTACACGAATGAAGAACTGCTGGCACGAGCCATCCCCGGTGATCGGTCGTCGGTCATCATCGCATCGAAGTTCGGGCAGGAGTTTCGAGCCGATGGCACCCGTGGCATCAACGGCCGCCCGGAATACATCCGCACGGCCCTCGAAGGATCCCTTCGACGCTTGGGCACCGACTACATCGATCTTTACTATCAACATCGGGTCGATCGAAACATTCCCGCGGAGGAAACCTGGGGAACGTTGAGCGAGCTGGTATCCGAGGGAAAGGTTCGCTTTCTGGG
>CALKDV010000011.1 GCA_938084085.1 uncultured Nannocystaceae bacterium | reverse complement strand
GGCGAAGCGCGCGTGATGCCTCGCGCGCGCGACGCTCGGCACACCGACGATAGCTTTCAACAGGTGAGGGGTTCGTTCGGTGTCGCTCGCCTCCGTGTCGAGGAGGAGGACGGCGCGCTCCGCAGCCGCGACCGTGTCGACGAAAGGAGGCAGACCCTCGGGGGAGAGTCGCAGGGTCCACAGCTCGTGAAGCAGGGCAGGCGAGGGGAGTTGGCCCATCGCGTGTTCGAGCAGTTCGAGCACTCGGGGGCTGGCCGGACGGAGGAGGAGCGCGTCCTCCAACAACTCATGTCGGTCTTCGGGAGACGCGGTGCGGGCGGCGTGAACGGTCCACTCGATGGACGTCTCGCCTTGGTGTCGGGTTGAGATCTTGAGGGCGAGTTCGGTAGCCTCGTATTTCAGTTCGAGCGCCTCGAGGACCTGGTGGAGCTGCTCCGCGAGGTGCAGCCACGCTGGAGCGGCGTCATCGTCGATCGCGTCTCCGATTAAGGGGAGGGCCGCTCTCCAAAGATCAACGCAGGCACGCAGGCGGTTGCTCTTTCGCGCGTAGCCTCCGGCGCGAACGAGGCGCTCCGGGTCTTCCGGAAATTCTGCCAGGACCGGCGACATCTGTTCAAAGGCGGCGCTCCATTCGCGGGCCTGGTCGTAGAGATCAACGAGGGCCTCGCAGGTGCGCCAGTCGCCGGGGTCGGCGAGGAGCGCGCGTTCAAGCTGGGCGCGCGCTGCGTCGGTGCGTTGTGATGCGAGGAAGGTCGCCGCCGCGGCGCGGTGGCCCCGGATTTGGTTTTTGAGGTCGTCATTTCGCGCGGCCAAGTCGGCGGCCGCGGCGAGGTCCTCGGCGGTCACGTCATCGCGGTTCGCGAGAAAATCCAGGATGGCGCCTGCATAGCCCCGCGCGCTCATTGCCCCAAGCAACGCCTCGGTGGTGGCGTCGTCGGCCGGGTGGGCGCTGATCACCTCACGGAGGAGGGATTCTAGCGACACCTCTGGGAGGGAGGTCGCGGCGAGCAGGATGAGTTCACGCGCTCTCGACGTGGACGCGCCAAGCTCGTAGACGACCGCGTGGAGTCGCTCTTGCACGAGGCCCGCGCCGTCCCCGGGTCGCAAAATGGAGGCGGCGTCGGACAGGATCTGCAAGGTCTCTCGACTCGCCGTCCCTTGCAGCGCGCGCGAGCACAGCTCCGCGGATGCGGCTGCAGAATCCGGTCCAGGCGCGGTTAACGCCGCGCGCGCGATGTCGGCGAGGATCGCGTCGGGTACGTCCTCCAGGGCTGCCAACGCCCCCCAGTCGAGGGCCGCGGAGGGATCGAGCGCGATGATCTCGGTGACGAGCGGGGCGAGCACCGAGCCCGCCGATCCGGGAGTCTGGATGCACGAGGTGACCGCCGCTGCCAACAGACCTCCGCGGGCCTCGGATGGCGCGCTCGCGAGCTGCTCCAGGATGGTCCGTGCCGCTCGCTCCGTGGAGTCTTCGAACAGCCGAAGGATGGTCGCGAACGTCTCTGATGGCGACGGCTCGGCGCACGCGCGCAGGATTCGGACAATCTCTTCGTCGACGCCACCGAGCTGTCGAAGCGTCCACGCATGGATGTTGATCATGCTCGCGGGCATCGGCTGGTCCCGCGAAAGCTGTTCGAGGGCCCACCGTGCCTCCGCGGGCATGCCGGCGGACCTCGCGACTTGCGCCAGGGTTCGTAACGCGGCGCCCTTCTCGCGGTCGTGATAGGCCGCCGACGTGGCGGCGCGTTTGAGCTGCTCTACGGCCATGGGTTCGCCGCTGACCTCGGTGGCGAGGGTGACGAGGCGTGTGACGAGCTGCTCTTCATCCGGGAGTGCGACGACCGCGTCAAGCGCGAGGGCGAGCGCGGTTTCGGGTTCGCGCAAAGGACCCGCGAGCAGATCGATCTCAGCGCGCCACGCAGCGGCGCTCAGGTCGTCCCCCATGGCGGCCCGCTGCATGGCCCTGGCGCGGGCCTCGATGGCGGGGCTCTCCGGACTGGCGCGAGGATCGAGCAGGGCTCCCAGCCACGCAGCGGCGGCCGCACGGTGAGTCTGCGACTGAGGGGCGCCACCGCGGGCGAGGGTGGCGGCGAGCTCTAAGAAACGCATCGCGTCTGCGCGGTCACGCTCAAGGGCGTCGTTGCCGAGGGCGAGGGCAGCCTTGGATCGTGTGAGCGCTGGCAGGCTGGCGGTCTCGCATTGGGCCTCCCAAACCCGCCGCTGGAGCTCGTCGTCGTCAAGAGACGACGCCGCCACGAGACAGGCATCGAGGAATTCCAGCTCGCGAAGCTGCGCGTCCAGTCCGAAGGTGATCCACCGCAGCGCCTGTGCGGGGGAGTCAGTCGCCAGGGCGACCACGCGTGAGATGATGGTCGGTGCGTTGCGAGGGTCGGCAGGCTCAAGAGCGGCCGCGCGCGCGCGCAGATCGAGCGCCTCGCCGACTTGCTCGTGTCTCTCCAAGAGGTCCGCGAGGGCGTGCAAGGGGCGCTGGTCCGTCGGCGCGCGCCGAATGGACTCGCGCAAGAGATGCTCCGCCTTCGCGAGGGCTTCCTCGCCCCCGACGTGCTCGGCGTACAGCTGCGCGAGGGAGCCGCGCCACGCCGCGGGAGTCTCCTCGTGCGCCGGACCATCCCAATCCTCCAGTGCAGCCTCGAGGATGCGGATCAGTGAAGCCCGAGATTCTTCATGTCCAACCTGCATCATGGCGGCGGCCACGAGCCGCGGGTCACTCGGCTTGAGCGACAGCCCCCGATCGATCATCTCATGGGTTGCGTGACCGCCGGATTCGATGACGCGGCGAATCCAACGGAGGGCGAGGGGACTCTTTGGTGGCAGCGCGTCCGTGACCTCGCGCGCGACCTTTGCGGCGGCGCGCGCCTCCCCGACCCGGGTGCGGAGGACAAAGAGCGCGTGCATGGCCTCCACCCACTCCTCGTGACCGTGTTCCGTGTTTTCGCGCGCGAGCTGATACCAACTCAAGGCGCCGGTGCTGTCGTTGACTTGTTCGGACAAGGCACCGCATGTCGCGGCCAACTTTGCGCGCGAAACACCGAGGTCCGCCGGGAACGGATCGCGGCGGGCCAGCACGCCGAGATGGGCGACCGCGTCTGACGGCTGGCCGTTGCGGGCATAGGCCATCCCCAGTTCCAACATCGACGCGTCCATGGTCGGGGTGGCGTCGATGATAATTTTGAGGAGATCGATGGCCTCGGTGTCTCGCTGTTCCTCGATGAGCGCACGGGCGGCGCCCCACCTCAGGTCAGCGAGCACGTGTTCGTCCGCCTCCGCCTCCGCCTCTTCCAGGAGCGCAAGCCACGGAGCCGCGCCCTCGTCCGCATGGTCACTGTGAAGCAACTCGAGGCGCTCAGGCCACGCGTTTCGATCGGCGAGCGCAGCTTCCAAGATCATTCTCAGGGGGGTCCCCGCCGCGCATCGCCTCGCTTTGTGCAAAAGGAGCACGCTCCCCGAGGCTGGGCTCAACGCGGCGGCCGCACGCTGAAATAGCTGCCCGCTCATCGGGGCGTCGAACTCGCTCCGTTGGGCCAAGGCGTCGAGCTGGGAGATGAGGGCATCCATGGCGGCCGTGCTGGAATCTTGCCCACCGAGGGTTTCCTCCACGAGACGCCGGTAGAGCGGGGCGTGATCCGGAAACTGTGTGAGCGCCCGTTCGGTCATGCTCCGTGGGCTCGGGGCCCCCGAACGCGGATCGAGTCTCCGAGCGTGTTGAGCGACACCGATGGCGCGGACGACGAAGCTCGGGGACTCTTGGGCGGCGACGCGCGTTGACAACGTGGCCCAATCGTCGGGGCCCGTCATGGAACACCCTGCGAGCGCATCGAGCATGTCTAGGAAGACGACGTCATCGAGGACGGCGCCAAAGTGCTGGAGGCAGTGTCGAGCGAGCTGCGCCGCGCGGTCCGGGGAGGCGCCACCCGTGAGTCGACTCAAGGCTTCGACGAACTCGGCCTCTCCTTCGAAGCAGGCCTTCAGCCGCTGAATCGATGAGGGGCGGAGCGGGGTGTCTGGGTCGAGGACCCCTCGTTCCAGGCGCCGGAGTTCTTGTTCCCGCTTGCCGGACCGCGCCAACGCCCATCGTCGCAGGTCGATGGAGTCGTCCGGCCACGTCGCCAAGTCGGCGTCGTCTTGCAGCTGCAAGATTGTGTCGGGAAGCTCGCATTCGCGGGCCAGGCTCAACGCAGTGCCCGTGATCGCGCTGCGGACAGTTTCATCGTGAATTGAGCTCGTGGCTTCGGAGAGCGCCTCGGTGCGGGCCACGTTCTCCGAAGCATTTTGTGTGGGGAGCGACGCGATCCATTGTGCGGCCGCGACTCCCATGGGAGTACGCCAGCCGGGCAAGGAGCGGCAGACAAAGGCGACGGCCTCTGCGCGGCGCTCGGCGTCCGACTCAAAGATCCGGAGTTCCTCCATCAACTCGTCGACTTGAAGCTCCGAGCCGATCGCTCTGCGGCGCTCACGGAGGGCGAGACGGCGCTCTGCGACGGTCCCATGCTGGGTGGCCAGGTCGGCCCAGAGACGCGAGGCTTGGGCATGGAATTCAGTGCCCGCCGTGGCCGTCGTCGCGGCGCGACCCGAGGCGACGAGTGCTTCGTCAAACCGTTCGATCTCGACGCACGCGCGCGCCAGCGTGAGGTTGAGGGATGGTCGGGAAAACTCGCTGGTCCCTGCGGCGAGGATGCCCAGGGCGCAGCGACGAGTCCAGACGGGGTCTTGGAGCGTCGGCGCGATTTCGAGGCCGAGGGCGAGCCCCCGTTCGTGCGTGGGATCGTTCGAGAGCAACGTGTCGAGGAGTGAGCGGGATCTGTCCAGCTGGCCATTCTTGGCGGCGCTGGCGGCGAGCTCGCACAGCGCGAGGGTCCTGCGTGGATCGTCGGCAGCGACGACCTGCGCCAGGCGCTCCCAAAGTTCTCGACGCCGGGAGGCGTCACGCTCCATCGAGGCCAGCGAGGTGAGGCTCTCCGGATCGGTCGGGTCGAGCGCGTAGATCCGCTCCACAAGCTTTCGTCGGTCGTCTTGTGTGCCGGTGTTCGCTGGCATCATAGACACCAAGGAGCGCAGCGCCGTAAGACGATCGAGGACCGTGCCCGTGGTGGCTCGGTGCTCAAGGAGGGCCACGAGCCCCGCGGTGTCGTCCGCTTGGCGCAGGGCCTCTTCGAGGGCGTTGAGGGCGCGGGGGTCCTCCGGATGCACCGCGACCAGCTTGCGCAAGGTGGTGATCCGCGTCGCGCCCGAGGCGTGAGAGGCGGCGCGAAGGACCCATCGCGTGGCCTCCTCGACGCCGACATCCATCGCGTGTTGAGCGAACGCAACGGCCCGCTCTACGTTGCCGGCGGCGAGGGTCCCCTCAAACTCAAGGGACATGGCGCGACGCTGTAAGGCGAGATTGACCTCCCCAAGATCGCCCCCCGCATCTCGCCATCGCCCGATCACCCGAGCGCTCTCGGCGGGGTCCCCTCGCTTGAGCAGGGTCTGGGCAGCGAGACAGCACAGTTCAAGATCAGTGATCGTTGGGGCGGGAGGGCGCAGGCGGGGGAGCGTCAACGCGAGCAGGTC
>CALKDV010000010.1 GCA_938084085.1 uncultured Nannocystaceae bacterium | reverse complement strand
GCGGAGGTCGCGGCCGGATTTGAGCGACGCTTCAAGCGAAACGGTTGGGTCGACACCGACGCCAACTACACCTTCACCTGGTCTCGGTTCGAGCGCAGCTTCGCCTCGGCGAGCCCGCAGTTTGGAGTTGTGGAGGCCGGCGACGCCCTCCCGTACTTGCCCGTTCACGTCGCGAGCCTCAAGCTCGCGGGCGGCATGAAGAAGTGGGGCCTCTGGGGCCCCCTCGCCTACAACGGGCAGATGCGGGACACGCCGAGCCAGGGCGCGATTCCCAAGACCCAGCGGATCGACCGTTTCGTCACCCTCGACCTCGGAGGCCGCGTGTGGGTGAACGAGCGCGCGTCGATCTACATGAACATGATGAACGTGACCGGCGCCGAGTATATGGTTTCGCGACGCCCGTTTGGTGCCCGCCCTGGTCGCCCACGCTTCGCGAGCATCGGCTTTAAATACGATTTCGGATCTTAGGAGGCGACACACATATGCAAGAACAAAATCTATGGGAGCTCCTCGCGGAGGTGGGCTGGACGATGGTCCCTATCTACGTGTGCTCAGTGTTTGTGGTCATGCTGACCATCCGGAAGGTGCTCGACTTCACCGCCGCGCGACTCGCCGACGTGCGATGGCTCGACGCGGTGATTGTGGGCCTTCGCGAGCGCGACCTCGAGTCCGCGCAGCAAGCGGCCGCCGCCACTCGTCACCCGGCGGGGGCCGTGGCGGAGGCGTTTATCCACGCCATGGCGGACAAGCCTGAGCAAGCCGACGACGAGGCGCGACGCGCTGGACTCGAAGCCGTCGCGGGCCTCGAGCGAAATATGCGACCGCTGGCCCTGTGTGCCGAGATCGCCCCGCTGCTCGGTCTCCTCGGGACCGTGGTCGGCATGGTCGAGCTGTTCCAGGGCATCCAAGGACAGCAGACGGGCTCGATGGCCATGGAGGCGCTCTCGGGCGGAATCTGGAAGGCGCTGCTGACCACGGCCGCCGGCCTGACCGTGGCGGTGCCAGCCCTGTCGGTGCACGCCTACCTCACCAGTCGTGTCGGGCGCTTTCGTGTCCAGCTCACCACCATCGTGCAGCGCCTGCGCTACGCCTACCCCAGCCCGGAACAGCGGTCATGATCGATTTCAGCGCCACCGAGGAGCGCAAGCCGCACGTCAACCTGTCGGCGCTCATCGACGTGGCGTTCATCCTCGTGATTTTTATCGTGCTCACGGCCACGTTCCGCCAAGAGCGCGACATGGAGATCGATCTGCCCCAAACCAACAGCGCGCCCCAGCATCAAGCGGAGGGGCTCCAAGTCACAGTGTTCGCCGACGGCCGCGTGCACATCGACGGTGAGCAGGTCGCTCGCAACGCGGTGCTCGAGGTGCTCAAATCGAAGCGCCCGAGCCACGAGTCGGTGCTGCTGACCGCAGATCGCGGCGCCAACGTGCAAGCGGCGGTGGAGATCATGGCCGACGCTCGCCTCGCGGGGTTTGAATCGGTGGCCATCGCCACCACTGAAAGACAGGGGGGCTGAGCCATCCGCCTCCGACGCATCGCGGGACCCTTCGTGGCGGCAGTCGCCGTTCATGTAGGGATCGTGCTGCTCCCCGTGGTGGGCGCGGCACCCGTGACGCGGCCGGAGGTCGTGAAACTACGCATGCGCCCGCTCCCTCCAGCGCCTCCGCCCGAGCCCGAGCCCGAGTCCGAACCCGAGCCCGAGCCCGAGCCCGAACCCGAGCCCGAGCAAAGAGAGCCACCGCCTCCCACGCCGACGCGCGAGCCCTCCCCAGAACGTGCGCCGGAGCCTGTCGAGGCCGCGCCGCCGCCCTTGGATCCGGTGCCCTCCCTCCTTGACACAGCCGCCCCCAAACCTCTACCGACCGTGCCGGAGGAGGTGCCGGTCCCGACCCCCAAAGCGGACGGCAAGGCGGCGCTCAAGGCCTACGCCCGGGGAATGCACGCCTCCATGGAATCCCACAAGCGTTATCCCATCGCCGCCCGCAGGCTCGGCCTCGAAGGCGACGTGGTCGTCAAGATCAGGGTTGACCGCGTAGGCAAGCTCATCGGTCTCCCGAGCGTGGCCAAGAGCTGCGGGCACGAGGTCCTCGACAACGAGGCGCTGCGCATGGTGAAGCAAGCGGCGCCGTTTTTGCCGCTCCCCTCCGCGTTCGAGAAGAACTCCGCCACCATCAAGCTCCCGGTCCGCTTTCGCCTCAAAACTGGTACGGGCTGAGGCCCATCTTTTTGCGCCGGGCCCGGCGACGCTGGTGTAGGTTGATCGCGATGCACCTCGGACGCCTCCCCCTCCCTTGTTTCGCGCTCTGCCTCTCGCTCTCGTTGGCGTGTGAACCCGCGTCGGAGCGCAAACCACCGGTCCCCCCCGACGACACCGCAGACGCCTCGGCCTCCACCGCGCCGACCGCCAAGACCGAGGTGGACACGGCCTTGGGCGGTCAACTCTACGACAAATGGTTTAAGGTGGAGGGCTACACCGGCGGCTTCTCCCCCGACGCCAAAAACACCGAGGTCGTCGACGGCGCGGCGGGACCCAACGGCGACGGCACGCTCAACAACGGCGGAGGTCAGCCCGTCACCAATTCGGGCCATGACTACCGCCTGAAAAACCTGTTCGGCTGGGACCTCCGGGGTGCGGAGGGCGTCTACGGTCCCGACTACCAGAACAAGAGCTATGTACGCGCCACCAACCTGCTGACCGACACCCGAACACCCCCGGAGCTCGTGGAGTGGTTCACCCGCGGCGATGACACCTTGCCCGCCTTCGGGGAGGTGTTGAGC
>CALKDV010000009.1 GCA_938084085.1 uncultured Nannocystaceae bacterium | reverse complement strand
CCCAAGATGGTCCCATCCTTGAGGAAGAGGAGCATCCCGTCGCTGCTACAGGTCCACGCGAGCCGCCACAGCGCTCCCGGCATGGTCTCCAATTCCGCGACAATCGCCGAGTAGTCCCCGGACGGGGGACGTGGCGGGTCGGGGTAATTAGAGGTGCCCATGAGGAGCTGGAGCTCGACTTACGCCGAGTCCTGAACACTGACTCTATCAAGGCGGCAGCGAGCACGCACGAACTTCTTCAGGGCGCGGTGGCGTCGCGCCTATTGTGGGTGGACTGACACGTCCCTCTGTCGTCAGAAGTTCGCGAGGATCTCGCTCTTTTTCGCGTCGTACTCCTCCTGAGTGAGCAGGCCGACATCGAAGGCACCTTTGAGCTTGAGCAGCTTATCTTGCAAGGTGCCAGCGGCGGGAGCGGCGGGAGCGGCAGGAGCGGCCTGAGGAGGAGCCGCGTGTGGCGGCGGCGCGTGTCCCTGGGGGGGATAGCCCGGCTGCGGTGGATAGCCTGGCGGTGGATAGCCCGGTTGGGGACCCGCGGCGCCCATCATGTGCCCCATCATGTTGCCCATGCCCATGCCCATACCCATGCCCATACCGGCGCCCATGACTCCGCCGGCGCTGCCGCCTTTGTGGGAGTTGCGGGCCATGTCGCGCATGCCCTGCATGGCCTCCCATCCCATGGTGTTGTCGACGCCACGAGCGGACTGGGCCGCCGCGGCGTCGATGGCCTGCTCGATCTCCTTGGGCAGCGAGATGTTCTCGATGATCATGGAGGTGAGCGCAATACCGATGGCGCCGAAGTCGTCGGCGATGTCGTCACGGACCGCGTCGGCGAGTACGTCGTAGTGGCCGGCCATGTCCATGACCGAGAGCTCGCTCTTGCTCGCGGCTTGGGTGAACGACGACACGAGGCGGCTCTTCAAGAAGCGCTCAATGTCGTCTGTGGTCACGCAGGCGTTGGTGCCCACGATCTCCTTGAAGAACAGCCCTGGATCGGTGACCCGGAAGTTGTAGTTTCCGAAGGCGCGGATGCGGATCCGTCCGGGGCGATTGCCCACCGCGAACTCAGGGTCGCGGATGAGCACCGGGTTCGAAGTGCCCCACTTCTGGTCGAGGTATTGCCTCAAATTGATGAAGTAAATCTCCACCTTGTACGGTGACTCGAAGCCGTACTTCCACCCGCGTAAGGTGGAGAGCACGGGTACGTTTTCTGTGCTCAAGGTGTGCGTGCCGGGTCCGAACACGTCGGCCATGACGCCTTCGCTCACGAGCACCGCCGCTTGACCTTGTCGACACACAAGCTGCGCGCCGTTTTTGATCTCGTGGTCGTCGTCAGGAAATCGCCAGACAAGCGTGTGGTTGGAGTCGTCGAGCCATTCGACGATCTCGATAAGTTGACTGCGGATAAAGCTCATGATGCCCATGACGTTGCTCGTTTCTCAAAAAGGGTTGTGCGGGAGTGTGCGGGGAGCCCCCCGCTTGGTAGATACCCCGCGGTCGAAGGATTTATTTCAGGGCCTCGGCGCTGGCGCTCTGCTCAATTTCGCCGAATTCCTGGTTGCTGAGTCCAAACGCGTCGGCGAAGGCGCCCATGGCCTTGCGCTCCTCGGCGCTGAACGTGCCGTCGGCGCGGACGAGGGCCATGGCGGCGCGCATGAAAAAGCGCCGCTTGTACGTGGACTCGAGGATCATCGCGGCCTCGAGTGGGTGGAACTTTCCACCGAGGTTTTCGAGGGTCAGCTCGCTCCCCGACTCACTTAGAAACTCCTTGATGAGGTTGGTCTCTCGTTCGTCGATGCCGTCCACATCCGCGAGGTAGTAAAGCCCCCGCGCAAACACTTCTACTTCTTCAGGATTCATGTTGGGGGGATCCTACGGGGTTCGCCGCCGTAGATCCACGATCGACCTTGGGAACGTCTGGCCACGTCAAAAACGTCGTCAGGCGCTGACATCCCGCGAGCGTCGGGGGTGTGGCGGAGAGCGCGCTTACTTGCTGACCCGGAGGACCTCAAAGTTACGCAGCAATGGCCCGCCCTCGGCGAGCCTTGGATGGTTCACCTCCACCGTCCAGCGCCCCGCTGTCGCGGAGGCCTCTGGAAGCACGGCAACGACCTCCGTGCTCGCGTCGTCCCGCGCGGGCCTGGTGACGAGGCGCGCGTCTGCCGAGGTCCACACAACCTCGCTATGGAGCGCGTCGGCGTCCGAAAGATCCGAGGCCAGTCGCAGCACGATGGGCTCGCCGAGCTCAAAGTACTGTTGCGGTTGTCCCTGTTCGTCGGGGACGCCGAGACGGGCGGCGATGGGGGAGGCCTTACCGGCCTGCGGAGAGGTGACCGCAAAGGCCATTTCGTTGGGAGCCGCGTTTTGGCCGTTGGCTTGCAGACTCACCGAATACACGGGGGCATCGGCGCATCCCGCAGCCAACAAGGCGATAGGGACGAGAAAGGACAAAATCTGGCCAGTACGTGCTGCCACACCCCTGTTGAGTGCGTCTTTTATGCCACATGGGAACACCTGTACTTCTCTACACTTGGACTTCTCCCGCGTCCCCATAGGCTGCAATTAGTAGATATTGGTGCGTATAAATATATATATGGACGGGGAACCCATCCGTATCGGAGCGGCTATGCTCCGGCCGTGCGAACGCTGCGCTATGTGCTCTGCGCGATTTTGTTGGGGGCGATGGGCTGCGGCGAAGCCTCCCTGAGTTCAAAGCTCGGAAAGGCAGATACGGCAGCGGACGCCGCCGCCCAACGGGACGCGGCCGCCGCGGTCGCAGAAACACCCACGCCTTCGCTCGAGGAGCGGCTCAAGCTCGACACCCGGCCATTCCCGCTGCTGACGTGGTCGGCGTATCTCATCGACGTCGATTACTACGATCGAGAACGCTTCGATCTCCGGCGCCAGCTGGAGTCGACGCTTCGGGCGCTCGAGGGCCACGCGCCCGAGATCAGTGGCGTGCTGGAAGGCGACAGCCTCGTGATGACGGTCGAGGCAGAGCGACGGCGCATTGAGTTTGACCCTCCCACCACCACGGTAGAGGCCTCAGATGTCGTGGCCTTGGCGCTCTCGTTTGCGCAGGAGGTGCTCAACTTGCAAGACGAAGAGCTGCACAAGCTCGAGTATGCGGCCATTGACGGCCTCCTCGCGCCCCTCGACCCACACACGGTGCTGCTGCCTCCGGAGGCCGCGGAAGATCTCGGTGTGAAGACGAGGGGGCACTTTGGCGGTATCGGTGCGGAAATTCGTTCCTTCGATCGACGCATCCTCATTCGGCGTGTGCTGCCCGATTCACCCGCCGAGAAAGCGGGCGCGGAGGACGGTGATCTTTTGGTGAAGATCGACGGTCAGTCCACGGTGAATATGCGCACTGTGGACGCGCAGCAGCTCTTGCGTGGCCCCGTGGGCGTCGATGTGACGGTGCGTGTCATCCGTGATGGCGCCTATCTCAATCTCACGATCACCCGGGGGAAGATTCGGCTGCCGACCACGCGCCGCGTGCTGTTGCCCGGGGACATCGGCTACGTGGGGCTGATGTCGTTTCAAGCGGACACCACCGAGCGTATGGTGGAGGCGATCGAGGCGCTGCAACAAGAGAGCGCGGAGCGAGAGGGGCTGCGCGGTCTGTTGCTCGATTTGCGCGGCAATTCGGGCGGCCTGCTCAGTCAAGCCACAGCGGTGGTCGATCAGTTTGTAGACGTGGGCGACCTCGTGCTCGTGCACTCCGCGGACGGGACCGAGGTGGAGCGCGCAACCCGTGCGATGGCTGTGGCGCAAGACCTCCCGCTGGTCGTGCTCATCGATGAGCAGAGCGCCTCCGCCTCCGAGATCGTCTCTGGCTCTCTCAAGCATCTCGGGCGGGCTGCGGTCGTGGGTCGCACGTCGTTTGGCAAGGGGACGGTTCAGATGCTCCGCGAGGCCACGCCCTACGGCGACGATCTCGCCCTCAAAATGACCATCGCGGAGTATCGCGTGGCGGGCGATCGCAAGATCAACGCCGTCGGAGTGCGCCCGCAGGTGACCTTGCTGCCGGTGCAGCTCTCGGAGCTCGCCGGGGTGGTGCGCTACTACGACCGCGAGCGCTTTGTGCGGTGGCGGCAGCGCTACCAGACCTCGTTTTTGCCGTCCTCGGTGCACGATGAGGGCGCCGACGCCTTCGCGGTACCCGAGGGTCCCCTTGTCCGCTACCTCGACGACGCGGGGGAGGTGGAGGCGAACGCGAGCATGAGCGAAGAGGTGAAGGACTACATGGTCGATGCGGAGGTTCGCATCGCGCGATCGCTGGCGGAGGCTCTAGAGCCCCATTCGGGCGAGGAGGCGAGGCGCGCGGCGTTGGAGACCTTCGTGCCCCAGGCTCGCGACGCGCAACGCGTGAAGATTGAGGCGGGCCTCGCCAAGCAAAAGGTGGACTGGACTCGCGCTCCCGAGGGGAGCGAGAGGCCCCCGCTGGACCTGCAGGCTTGGATTGACGCCAAGGGTGGCATCAAGAGCGGTGAGCCGTTTCAGCTGTATTTTGAGGTGCACAACAAGGGCACGACCGCCGCGCGCCGCGTACGACTGGTGACCGATTGCCCGCTCGATGAGCTTGACGGCATCGAGTTCTTAATCGGCGAGGTGCCAGCCAACTCGCGGATCAAGCGTCGCATCGAGCTTCAGGTTATGCCCTGGGACGCGTCTTTGGTGGAACGCCTCACGGTGGAGCTTTGGCAAAATGAGGGGCCGGCGGCGCGAACGAGCGCCGAGGTTGACCTCGTGGTGCAAGGACGCCCGCGGCCACGGTTTGAGTTTGACTGGTGGGTGATGGACGACCCCGCGCTGGTTCGCAAAAGTCCCAAGCGACCGAAGCCTCGGTTTCCGGTGGACGTGCCGTTTGAGGTGGCGGGTAATGGAGACGGCGTGTTGCAGCCGGGGGAGCGCGTGCTCATCGCGTTCAGCGCGACCAATGTCGGCGCAGGCAAGTCCGTGGATACGCGGGTCATCCTCAACAATCACAGCGGCGTTCAGGGGCTTCTTGAAGAGGGCAACGTCTCGCTAGGGAGTGTACGCTCCGGGGGCCGCGTTTCTGGGGCCTTCGGGCTCAGCGTCTCACCCAAGGCCGTGGCGGGGAAGGGGATGGAACTCGATCTATTTGTCGGGGATGCGCACCTTCGAGAGAGCACCAACGCGAAGATTCGTCTGCCGGTGGCGCCCGCGTCTACGCCGGCGCGCACCCCCGCGAAGGGGAAATATCGGGTGGTCGCGGAGAGCGCCCGACTCTACGCTGGCGCCCACGCCGACGCCGTGCAGGTGATGGAGGTGCCGCGTGATTCCGTCGTGCGAGGCGAGGTCATCCACGGACGATGGCTTGGCGTTCGGGGCCCCGCTCGCCGCAGGCTCTGGGTGCCGCTCGACGTACTTGAGGCGACAAACGGAGGTCGGCTCACCGACCTCAAGGGGGCGCCCCTCGTGGCTCCACCTGTGGTGACGGTGGACGCGCTCGCGACCACCACCGACGCCAACAATGTCACCCTCCGCGGTGCCGCTACGCACGCGGTGGGTGTGGGCGACGTGACCGTGCACGTGGAGCCCACGGACCCGGCGCTGCCGGTGCGCAAGGTGTTGTATCGTTCGGCGTCCACGCCCACGGACGACGCGGCGGTGCCGTTGCTGTCCGTTCCGGCCCGCGATTCCAAGCGCCCTGCCAAGCTCGTTCGGACGACGGTGCCGTTCGAGGTGAGCGTGCCGCTTGCTCTCGGCTCCAACAAGATCGTGGTGCAAGCGCGGGACGCGTACGGCGTGGAGGGGATCACGGAGCGGTGGGTCTATCGAAGCGCCACGTCGCACGTAGAGGGCGCCGTCGCGGTGCCACCGGTCGTACGATGAGGGGCTATCCCGGCGGTCCCGGCAGCGGAATCTTGGGTCGTTGCACAGGAGGATCGAAGAGCGGCGCGGTCGGCTGAGGCACGTCGGCTTCGGCGTCGGGGGGGCGGGGATCATTTGCGGGGGCTGGCGTGCTGGGCGATCCCGCTGGAGGTGCCGCGTCGGTGGGGGCCGGTGTGTCTGGGGCGGATTGCGAGGTGTCGTCACCCGCTGTGGATTGCACGGCTGGTGTTTGTTCGGGGGGTGCAGCGGGCTCGGAGCCGGGTTCGGATGGCGTGGGCGCGGGCGCAACGGTCGAGGCGTCTGACGGCTCGGCGCGGCGGCGACTGAGTTCTTCTTGGACCGCCGCCTCCATGACCATGGTGAACTCCGCGTCTGTCGAGCCCACCGGACGCAGCCCCGTCGCCACGTCCGCGGTCTCGAAATGAACGGCCTGCGCGATCCCCTTGGTGACGGCCCGCGGTCGGACGAAGCGGTAGCGCCGGCGAGAGAGTCCCCGCGCCGCGAGCTGTTCGTCGAGGTGGGCTTTGCGGCGGGCGGCCAGCGCGATCTCTGCGTCTTTCACTGTGGCGACGTTGACAGATACCGCCAAGTCGACCCGGCCGAGCCAGGGGTTGAGCTGCAGCAACGCGATGAAGGCGTCGACTTGGGCGAGCGCCTCTTCACCCAGCACATCTTGGTCACCCTCAAACGAGATCTGTGGCAAGGCCACGTTGGGGTCGAAGACTGTGGAGCTTTGGCCGGTGGCGGCGTCGATGCGCCGGTCGGGGCACCCATCCCAGTCGGCCCAGCCGTTCACGACCTCGGGGGCGTTGGGGCACATGTCGAGGACGTCGCGGACGCCGTCGCGATCGTTGTCGAGCTCGGGGCATCCGTCATCGTCTTCAAAGTTGTCGAGGTCCTCGGCCACGTTGGGGCAGCGGTCGTTGGCGGCGAGGAGGCCGTCAGCGTCGAGGTCGTCGGGGGTGGCCGTGCGCTGGGGGACCTGCATGGCCCTGCGCTGCAAGATGCGGTCGTGTCGCCGTGCCAGGGTGAGGGCAGAGGGGGTGGGGTTCCCCTTAAACGGGATCTCACGACCGAGCCTTCCGGGGGGAGCCCAGCCCACATTAAGCATGCCCTCCACGTCGGGGAGTCCGAACGCTTGAATCACCGCGCCTCCCGCATAGAGCCCGACGAGCATGCCGTTGGCAAAACGCCAGCGCGCACCGCCGCGGAGCATGAGCGGTCGCTGCGACCCGTCGATCACACCGACCGAGCCGTCGGCCTCAATCATCACCGCCCCCTGTTTACGCGGTCCAAAAGGGAGACGCGCCGCGCCGCGCAAGGTGAGCGAGTCGGCCAAGGTGACCGAGCCCACGGTGACGTCGGGGCGCACGTAGTAGCCGAGGTTGAGCGCCGTCTCGATGCCCCCCCCGAAGCGATATTCCAACAGCACCTGCGGGGCGTAGGTAGCACCCGCCTCTCCGAGCAAGGCCGAGCGGGTCCCGGTGGGGAAGGTGACGTCGAGGGACAGGCCGAGTCCGAACCCACGGGCGGGGGTTCGGAGGATCGTGCCCTTGAGGCCCGTGCGCACGTCACCGATGCCGGTGGCGCGGAGCGTGGAGGAGAGGGTGGTGTTCGCGGTGGTGCCCTCCTGGTAGATGACCATGGGGATGCCCAGGTCCAACTGCACCCAGTCGAACAAGCCGA
>CALKDV010000008.1 GCA_938084085.1 uncultured Nannocystaceae bacterium | reverse complement strand
TCCACCACCTTGTGGTGGGTCGATGGTCAAGAAACCCCGCGCCCCTTCACCCGCGCCCAGCAAGCTCAGTTCACGACGCGGTGGTACGTAAGCTTCCCCCCAGGTCCCGCCGCAGTGATGCTCCCGCTGGTCGCCCTGTTTGGGACCCAGGTCCCAGATACCGCGCTCACCATCCTCCTCGCAGGCCTGTTCGCCATGCTGCTCGTGAAGACCCTCGACGAATGGCGAGGACGCCGTGAGCACCTTCACCTCCTCTTGGCCGCCGCGTGGCTCCTCGCCAGCCCCGCGACGCTGGTGGGCAGCCAGGGGGGCGTATGGTTCACCGCTCAAGTCCTCGCCTCGGTGTTCACCATGCTCGCGATCCGTCAGTGGTTGCTCCAGGGTCTCGGATGGCGGGCGGGGCTGTGGCTCGCCTTCGCCTGCTCATGCCGACCCCACCTCGGGGTCGTCGCGCTCCTGTGGGTGTGCGGGCGCGACAGTCGTGACGGCGCCCCCGGGTGGGCGCTCCGGCCACGACTCTGGTTTTTCGTCCCGCTCGGGCTCATGGCCATCGCGCTCACCACCCACAATTGGATCCGCTTTGGTGACCCGATCGAGTTCGGGCATCGCTGGCTGGACGTGCGCTGGCAGACCCGAATTCAAGGGATTGGGCTGTTTTCCCCGCGCTACCTGCTGCGGAATGTGCAGTGCCTAATCGCGGTCCCCTTTAAACTCCAGGCGCCGTGGCCATGGATCAAAATATCAATCCATGGGATCGGGCTCGCGCTCACAGCGCCGTGGCTGCTGATGGCCGCTCGGCGCCCGCCACGAGGCCCTCGCCGGCGCACGTGGGCGGTCATGGTGTGGAGCGCGATCCTCGTCGCGCTGCTGCCCTTGGGCTACCACAACAGCGGTCAACTCCAAGTGACGTATCGTTTCGCCCTCGATTGGATCCCCTTCTTGATGGTCGCCATCGTCGCAGCCAACCCGCGCGGAGGCTGGATACTCCGCGGACTGGTCTTCGTGGGGATCGCTGTGAACATGCACTTGAGCTGGGCCTTCAAGGTTGATCGCGGGGGGCTGTTCGTGCATCGCCCGTTGGGCTGGCCGTTCCACGAGGAATTTCGACCACGAGACGTCACACCGAGCGCCACCCACGATTCTGAGCCCACGGCTCCGTGAGGCGAGAGCCAACCTCGGGGCCTACAACGTCGCTCCGTCGTCGCGTCCGGGCGCCGCCTCCGGGAGCGCCAGAGACACCTCAGCCGCGCCTTCGAGAGCATCCCGCGGCGCGTACACCCGGGTGATCGCGAAATGCTCGAGGTCCTTGGGATCGTAGGACACCTCCACCTGCGCGCCGGGCTCAAAACGCCGCCACTGATCCGACGGAAAAATCTCAATAAATCGATGTCGGAACGTCCCCTCCGCGTCCTTGCTGCGATAGGCCAACTCCGGCGCGCGCTCGAGGCGAGGGAGATCCGCCTCGATGAAGACCTCCATCAAGTCCGAGCTCATCGAGCGACGCCTCCGTGAGATCACGACGCCTCGCGCGGTGGTGCCGGTGGTCAGCGCGAGGGTTCGTCGTCGAAGGCTCTTTTGCAGGGCCCGCGCGTTGTACGTGCCGATCCCCACCAACGCCATCGGCGGCAACATGGCGAGCGCGGCCGCGGTCTGGGCCGCCAGCGATTTCAAGATCCCCCATCCGAGCAAGGGCGCGATGAGGAGGACGGGGATGATAAAGCCCATCCCGGCCAGCGCCATCCAAAACCGGACCGAGATGCGGAGGTGCTCTTGCTCATCCTCCGCAGCCTGGAGCTTTTGTACATTGCGAAGCACCCCTCCGACGCTGAGGCCGAGCGCCGCAAAGGTGAGAAGAAGCCACGCCATCTCCGACAGGCTTACCGAGCACCCGGCCCCTGTCAAACCACCACAAAGTCGAAGACCGCTCACGGGCGCGCGCGCGGTCAAGGCGCCGCTTCACTCACTCGGCGACCAGTCAACCGCAGGCGCTAGCCAATGATGACATCCTGGCCGAGCGCGAAGACAACGCGGCTAAACTCCTCTTGGGCCATCATCACGACCTTCAGCAGTTCACCCACAGTCCCTCCCTCGCTGGCGTCGATGATCAGCGTCTCTTTGCCAGGGTTCCGCTTCTTCACGTCCTGCAGAATGTTGAGCAGCTCCGAGGCGCTCGTGGCCTCCACCACCCGACCGAATCTTGGAGATGCGGCGCTTACACTGAACCGGTCTGCGCCCTTCATGGTCACCCGGAGTCCTAGCGGACGCTGGCCGGAGGGGAGCAGCAAGCCCTTGGGAGGCAACAAAAAGAACGGGCGAGATCGAAGTCCGGCGCGCCCACCGTTGACGAGCATGTAGAGGTTGGGTGGTGACAGCGGTCGCGTCTCCGCAGCCGCATACGCCGTTTGCACGAAGAGCTTGGCGGGGAGCGAGGCGTCTGCGCCGAGCAACACGCGGGTGGGGATGTCGAGCGCAGCCACGCGGGCCTCGTCGACGACGCGGCTCCACACGAGATAGAAGCCGTCAAAGACCGACTGAGGGCAGTTTGCCCCGGACTCTGGGGCAGGCTGATCCGCCCCGGCGAACCGCTGTCCTCCCTCGACCGCGGCGACGTCCTTGTCAAAAATGGTCAGTCGATCCGAGGTGATCACCGCGTAGACACCAGGTTCGACGGGCAAGCCCATCCCGGAAGGAAGCCGGCTCATTCCAAGCACTTCGTTGATCTGATTGACCACGATCGCATCAAATCCCTCAAGCTGCTCAAAGCCCTTCCCGGCAGGCGAAGAGGACGGGGCCGCGGAAAACAGACCCGTGGAAAGCGCGAAAATAATAGTTTTCAGCATGACTAAAACTCCTCCACAACGATGTTAATCCACGGATGAACGGTGCCCTCCACGGCGGAGGTCTCCGTCGCCTTCGACACCCCGGTGCGCATGGGCAGCAACTCTCCGGTGTCGCGGCTCCGGATCGGCCGGCTCCCCCCGAGGTAGTCCGGAAGCTCGAGCATCATCCCGGCCACGATGTAATGGTTTTCATGTTCTGCTGCCGCGACGTAGGTCGCGTAGGGCTCGTTCACGCATTCCATGGTGACGAAGTAGCCCGTGTTCAGCCCATCCGTCGCCTCCGCGACGAGGCCCTGGATGATCGTCTCCATTTGCCCGTTAAGGAGCCCAAAGTAGCGCATGCGTGCCTTCGCCGCCTCTTCGAGCTTGGGGATCACGTCAGTGAACTCCATGACGTCCACGCTTCGGCACTCCGCGCCGCGCAGCTCCGCGGCCGCCGCGTCGGAGATGGCGATCATCCGCCGTTGCACGCTCCGCTCGTCGCGGTGATGCTGGAGCTCCTGACGAAGTCCAGCGAGGATCGAGGTGGGAGAACCACTCGCGAGCCAGCCCAACAGCGCGTAGGCATCCCACGACGCAAACTGCTGGTAGTTCGAGACGCATGCACCTCCGTTTTGCTCAAGGCAGTGCACCCACGACTGGGCGGCGCGCTGCGCGGGGACGGTGGGATCAGGAGGGGCCGGCGGCACTCTCCGCGACGCGCACGCGGGCGCGCACATCGAGACAGCCAAGGCGATAGGGACGGCTCGAAATCGAGGGCTCATGAGGGACCTTTCTCAGCGGTCGAGTCATCAAGGAGCACTCGCCGCATAGAAAATGCAATAACAGCCCTCACCGATCTTCGCAATTTCTGAGCAAGGTTCCACCGCAGGCGCTTCTACCCCCACCGTGCGCAGAGAATTTGGAGATTTCGCGCATCGATGGAAGCAAGGGAGGGTGACCAGCGCAGCGCTGAACAAGAAAATCGAGTCGGGCAGCCGATATTGGCGATCCAAGAAATACGGCGTCCTCCTCTACCAGGGAGACTGTTTGGGCGTCATGTCACGCCTAGAGGCCGAAAGCTTCGACGTCATCTTCGCGGATCCTCCGTATTTCCTCTCCAACGGGGGCACCACGTGCAAGTCCGGCGCCCGGGTCAGCGTGAACAAAGGCAAGTGGGACAAATCGCGCGGTGTGGAGGAGAACCATGAGTTTAATCGAGAGTGGCTCGAGGCGGCCCAGCGGCTGCTCAAGCCCAATGGAACCATTTGGGTTTCGGGCACCTCGCACGTCATTTTTAGCGTCGGGTTCGCCCTCCAACAGCTCGACTACAAGATCTTGAACCAGGTGACATGGCAAAAGCCAAACCCGCCGCCTAACCTCTCGTGCCGCTATCTCACCCACTCCACCGAGACGCTGCTGTGGGCCGCGCGCGACCGCAAGAGCAAGCACCACTTTGAGTACGCCGAAATGCGCGCCCGGAATGGTCACAAGCAAATGAAAGACGTGTGGCAATTTTGTGCGCCGGGCAAGCGGGAAAAAGCCCACGGCAAACACCCCACTCAAAAGCCGTTCGGGCTGTTGGAGCGGTTGATCGCCGCCTCATGCCCCCAAGGCGGACGCATTCTCGATCCCTTCAACGGGAGCGGGACAACGGGGCTCGCGGCCGTCCATCACGGGATGGAGTACGTGGGAATCGATCTCGACGATTCCTATTTGGAGCTCACCAAAAAGCGTATTCAAGACGGCGTGCCGGGCGACGCGCCCGCGCTTCGTGTGAGCGCCTAGTCCCGCCAGCGCGACCCTAAGACTCTACCCCGTGACGGGCGGAGTCCGCTGCATCGTCACGCGACGCGACGGTTCCCAACACCGCGTCCCATAGGGGCACCGTGATGTTAAACGCCTCGTGACGCATCCGCCTCGGGTCGTGATGCACCGCGTGATGGGCTCGCACCCATCGGACGACGCGGGCGCGACCCCAGCGGTTCTGCTCGGGGAGATGGGCCCCGAGATGGAGCAGCTCGTAGCTCAGATAGTAAGCGACGGCGGTGGCCAAAAAGAGCCACCCGATATCCGGGGTGATTCGCCACCCCACGACCCACGCCGCGGGCGCGGCCACTCCGCCCACAAAAAACAAGCTAACCCTCGCAGGAAAGATCACCGCCGGCAGATCCCTCAGCGAATCAACGTCCATGCGATGACGGGTAAAAAAGCGGTGATGCTCCCCGCTGTGTCGTCGATAGAGGAACTCAAACGGCCAACGCACGCGATGCATCAAAAATCGGTGCAACGTGTATTCCGCCAAATTCGCGAATACATACGCGCACGGGACCACCAGGGCGTAGATCGCAGACCACACCTCAACCTGCGCGAGCGCCCCGCCGATCGCCGTGACGCAATACAGCACCACAGCCGCCACGTGACGCGACCAAACGTACCCTGAATGCACATTCGCGGCGCGAAAGTCCTGCCGAAAGGCATCGAGCCGCTCTCGATCCCTCGTGTGCTGCGTGTCCACTCGACTCTTGCCGCTTCCCGAGAGACTCAGTTCTCGAGAATTTCGCTCTCTTTGTTGGCGACCAGGTCATCCACCTGTTTGATGAAGTCATCCGTGAGGGACTGAATCCGCTCGAGCCCACGCTTAAGCTGGTCCTCGGAGATTTCTTTGTCCTTCTCCGCTCCCTTCAACAGATCGTTCGCGTCGCGGCGACCGTGCCGGATGGAGATTCGACAATCCTCTCCGTGATCTTTGACCTGCTTCACCAACTGCTTGCGTCGCTCTTCTGTGAGCGGAGGGATCGGGACCCTCACCACAACTCCGTCGTTGTTGCAGTTCAAACCCAGGGCCGCGTTATTCACGGACTTTTCAATCATGCCGATCAGGTTTCGGTCCCATGGTTTGATCACGAGCAAGCGCGCGTCTGCGACGGAGATATTGGAGACCTGCTTGAGCGGCACCATGGCGCCGTAGCTGTCGACACGCACCTCGTCGAGCACGGCCGGATTGGCTCGACCCGCACGCACCTTGGCGAGGTCGCGCTTACATCGATCCAAGCTCTGTTCCATCATATCTTTTGCGATCTCGAGGGCATCATCAATCATGTGTATCTCCCCTTGCCTGGTACGAGGCAGCATAGACGACAAATAGGAAGGCGCGCCACCCCGCCCCTCGATTGCTCTGTCACAGGCCCCGACTAGCGCTGCGCGGTCGGACGAGCGCTTCCCTCGGGACCCACCCAGGTCCCCTCCGCGCCACCACACACGACCGAGAGGATATTCCCCGGCGCGTTCATATCGAACACGATGATCGGCATGTCGTTGTCGCTGCAGAGGCTGATGGCCGTGCTGTCCATCACTGAGAGTTGTCGAGACAACACCTCAAGGTAGGTCAGGCTGACAAAACGCTCCGCGTCTGAGTGTTTGGCGGGGTCTTTGTCGTAGACGCCGTCCACCTTGGTCGCCTTCATCACGACGTCCGCGTGAATCTCATTGGATCGGAGCGCGGCCGCGGTGTCCGTGGTGAAGTAGGGATTGCCGGTGCCCGCACCGAAGATGACCACCCGTCCCTTCTCCAGGTGGCGCTCCGCGCGACGACGAATATAGGGCTCGGCGAGCTCTTTGATCTCAATGGCAGACAACACACGAGTCGCGACGCCGGCTTTCTCGATGGCGTCTTGCAAGGCGATGGCGTTCATCAACGTGGCGAGCATCCCCACGTAATCCGCGGTCGATCGATCCATGCCATTGGCGGAGGCCGACAGTCCGCGGAAGATGTTGCCACCCCCGATGACCACGGCGACCTCCACCTTGATCTCAATGAGCTCCTTGATCTGGCTGGCGAGCGCGTCAAGCACCGCCGGGTCAATCCCGTAGCCTCGGTCCCCTTGCAGCGCTTCGCCGGAGAGCTTGAGGAGGATTCGCTTGTATACGGGGACTTTGGTGGAGGGCATGCGATCGAGACCTTTCGACACCGTCGCACAAAAAAAAGGCGGGGTCAGCCCCGCCTCTTTTTTATTTCCGCGCCCACTAGTTTGGGGCGGAGGCGGCGACCTGAGCGGCCACCTCGGCGGCGAAGTTCTCCTCTTTA
>CALKDV010000007.1 GCA_938084085.1 uncultured Nannocystaceae bacterium | reverse complement strand
TGACCAGCCCTCCCCCCGCCTTCGCGAATCCAATGAGCGCCTCCACATCTGCGCCCGACATCGCGGGTGCATCGGGGACAAAGACGTCCAGATCGACCAGGTCGGCGAAATCGCCCTGCACCACGTCGTGCCCGGCGGCCGCCAGCGAGGCCGCCAATGCGTCGAGACCCGCCGCGACACCAACACGCACAGCTCCCCCTCCGCCGACCCACGCGGTCGCGTTTTGTAAGAGCCTCTCCGTGTCCAAGTTGCCGAGCTCACCCTCGACATAATCTGGATGCCCGAGCACAAAGAGGCGCCCCGCGCCGATGTGACTCATCGCAGCCACGACGCTGCCTCCCGAGGTCAGCACCGGTTTGGCGCGATCATCAAACAACACCAGCGCCGACGCGTTGGGAGGGCCAACGAAACCCGGGATTTCATTCACACCGACGGTCAGCGCCGCGTACGCTCCCGTCGCATCCCACGCGCACGTGGGCGGTGAGCCCTCGCGGTTAATGCAGGTAAAAATTGTCTGCTCACCGCACGGCGAGAGTTCTCCCGCGCACTCGTCGAGGTCCACAAAGTCCTGCCCATCCCACGAGAGATAGGGCCCGCACGCGTGCGGGGGAGCGTCTCCGTCTCCGTCTCCGTCTCCGTCCCCCGTGCCGTCCCCCGTGCCGTCGTCTGCCTGCCCGCTGGTCATGGTCCCCTCCTCCGCCGAGGCCGCTCCCTCACCATCACCGCAGCCGAGCGCGGCCGACACGAGACCCACACAGAGTACGCCGCACCAATCTACCCTCGATCGATCCATGCCCTACTGTCGAAAAGTGGGCACAAAAAGTCAACTCGCTCGTGTCGATTCGTCCCTGGTGAGTTCAAAGCCGGAGAAGGTGCCGCCGCGGACACACGAGGGCCGCTCTTTGTTGATCCCAGCAACGTCCGTGCCGCGCACTACGTCGCGCAGGCGCGGGGCAATGTGCGTCTCGCAATGTTCACCCGACTCGATCATCAGCCAGTCACGTCCAAGCTTGTGGGCCACCGCCCCCGTCGTGCCCGAGCCTGCGAAGGCGTCCAACACGAGGTCTCCGGGCGCAGTGCACATCTCGATCACCCGGGCCAGCAGCGATTCAGGCTTCTTCCCGTTCACGAAGTCACCGCCCCCCTCTTTGTTGAGGTTGATGGTGCTGATGTCGGTCCACAGATCCCCGAGGGTCTCGTGCATATGCTCGCTCAAAAACAGCATCTCTTTTCCCTCCCACCAGATATAGCGGATGCCTGTCGGCGAGGTGACCTCCTTGAGCGGCGTGTCCGACTCGATCGAGGACATCAGCTTGCTGTTGGTGCGGTAGACCACACGGTGCGCCTCTTTGATCTTGAACGCGCGGAGGGCATCTGCCTCGACGCTCTCCCCCATCTCCTGCAGGTGTTCCCGAATGGAGACGAGCTTCCATTCGTGCACCGGCGCCTCCGGGTTCACGATGAGTTTGCCGTAATACTTGAGGTAGCGCTCGAACTTCGCCCCTGTTTTGAGCACACGCGGCGCGTGAATCCGAACCTCTCCCCCTCCTCCGTAGACGAGCAGCGACTCTTTGATCTTTGGGAGTCGCCGGTCCACGTGCGTCATCTTGACGCCGCTCAACTCGCTCATCTTCACGGTGATCGTGTTGATTCGGTTGATACGACCAAAGACCTCGTCCATCAGCACCTGCAGGTAGGCCATCTCCGCGTCATCAATTTGAACGCAGATGATCCCGTCCGAGCGAAGCAACGGCTTGATCGCTCGCAGGCGTTCGTCCATGAACTCAAGCCATTGCTGGTGGCCGCGACGGTCGCCATAGTGCTCGTTACCGCTGCGGATATTGTAGGGGGGATCGAGGTAGACGCATTTCACCCTCCCCTCGAAGTCCCCGCGAAACGCGGTCAGTACCCCGAGGTTGTCCCCACGCCACAGCTCACCCCGCGGTCCCCCGGTGACACCCGACTCGGGCGCCTCGTGACCAAGATCCGGCGCCGCCGTGGCATAACGATGCCGAGTCCCCTGATCCGGCCCAAGCCCCGTCCACGTCTCGTGGGTGCCAGCGTTGTCAACATTTGGAGCATCTCCAGGCGCTGCCGCGGCAGCCTGGGAACTCGCAGTGGTCGGCTCATGCTGCGTCACTTGGTAGAGTGTACTACACGGCCGCCCCTCGCGAACCGAATCCCAGCGCCGTGTGCCCCTAGCTCCGACCGAAAATTACGCGCTCTTTTCCGAGCAAGATCGCCGTCGCCCACGCCGCCACAATCCCCACGCCCACAGACGCGAGGCCGGCCAGACCGAGATAGCTCCAGAGCACCTCTCGTCCGGCGAGGAGCTCGTTGATCAGAAGATATTGACCGAGGAGGGGGACTGGGGCCATCCAAGCTGTGAGCGCCGGCGCCTTCACCGACAAGAACATCACGGGGAACATGGGCAAGAGCATGAACAGGGACAGGTAGGTCTGCGCCTCCTTCACCGTCCGGGCGAAGGTCGCTACGAACACCTGTAGGGCCGTCGCCATGACGGCCAGCGGCAGCATCAACAGCAGGATCATCAGCGCCGCGCTGGCGTCGATGGATCCCGAGAACCCCATGGTCTCCAGAGGTAATTGTCCGAAGGCGAACACGCACCCGACGAGCGTGAGCACGCTGCC
>CALKDV010000006.1 GCA_938084085.1 uncultured Nannocystaceae bacterium | reverse complement strand
GCGGGATCGCCACGGGCGCGAACGTGGCGGCGCCCACCGGCTGCCCGTCGCTTCCGACCACGAGTCCCGTGACCGGGTCTACCGTCAAGGGACCCTCGGCGGCCGCTCCCACGGAGGCACCACCGCCCCCAAAATCGATATCGGCGGGGCTGATCCTGCTGTAGCTCGCCGTGCCGGTGAGGTTGGGGACGAAGCGCGACAAGGTCTCATCCACGGACGCCGCGGTGCTCATGAGATCCGCCCGCAGGGCCTCCACAGAGGGTGCCGACTCGACCGCCGCTCTGGCCACTGTATCCGCCGTGAGACCGCCGGCGCGGGGCTGAAGAGCCGCGGTGACGAGATCGGAGAAGCCGTCCGCGGGCGCGTCACCCGGCTTGGAATCCGGCGGCACCAGCGCCGGATCCGACGCACCGTCGACCACCTGCGCGAGGATGGCGCCGGTCGTGGTGGCCGCCTGAATATCGGCGCTCCCCAAGAGGAAGGAGGCGGTCACACCGAGACCACGGATGAAAGATGACGAGGGGTGAAGGCGCATGTACTTACCGGTCGGTAAGGAGCCTATAAGTTAAACCGTGAGATGCAAGCGATTAATAAACGACGTTCAAGCCGCGCCTACTCACACCGGGTGCGTTTTTTGCGCATCTGCTTCGACCCCCTCGATGCCGAGGGACTGGCCATAGAATTTTTAGACGAAGGCCACAAATTGTCGTCGCCTTGAGGCCCGCGCCTAGTACTCGCCGGCGCGGTAGTGCGCCATGTCGAGGTGAAGGTGACTGCGGTGATGCGCGTCAAACGCGGGCGTCAACACCACCGAGAAGACATCCTCTGTGTACGCGCGGCGAGCGATGGCCCGTAAGAACCGCCCTTTGGGGCCCTCGTCAAAATAATGTTCGCGCACCGAGATCACGGCGCCACTCGCCAGCGTGAACGACGAGATATCGATGGCGTTGACGTAGCTGTGCTCGCTGATCCACCCGTCATACGCGGCCATCTCGCGACACGCGTAGGTCCCGATGTGTCGGGCCGCGTACACGCGGGAATTGAGGTGGGTCGCAGCCTCCTCCCGAATAATCTCCTCCCAGCGTCCGAGCGCGAGCGCGGCCCGGCACGACAGTTTAGGTGGACTCGACCACCTAATATTGCCGGGCCCGCGGCGAAACCGGACCGCCTGCTCAGTCCCGCAAAGGATGGTCTTGGAGTCATTGAGGTGGGGAGGGATTCGACTGGAGGTGAAGCGGATTCCCGCCTCCTGCAGTCGCGCCTCGCAGTCGCCAACGCGCTCGGGTGGCGCCATGAGCCGCGTGTCATCGAGGCGGATCCACGAGCGGGCCCGGACCTGGATGCCAGCGGCGTCTATTCTCACGTCTGCAGGTGCGGGGCTCTCTGCCACCGCGAGCCACGAAAAAACACTAACAAACGCGCGAAGGAGAGTTCCCATCCTCCCCCAAACGCAAGGGGCAACGATCCGTTCTCTCGCGCTGCCCCCTCCCCCGACGACGGGGTGGCGTGTACCACCGAGACCCCAGGCGCATGGTCGCGACGGCCGATCCGCGCTAGGCTGCCGGTACCCGAAACGATGCTCACTGCACCATCATTGCCCACGCTCTCTGGCCTCGGAACGCTGCAGTTCGACCCGAAGTTTTTGAGGGACACTCCCGCCGATCCCCGGGCCGACAACGCGCGACGTCAGGTGTACGAAGCCTGCTACTCGAACGTGTACCCCACCCCGGTGTCCAGTCCATCCATGCTCGCGTGGACCGAAGACTTGGCCGCGACGCTGGGCCTTCCCTCGCAGGGCGACGACCCAGACATCGCTCAAATCTTCGGCGGCAACGGGCTCGCTGCGGGGATGAGCCCCTACGCCGCCTGCTATGGAGGACACCAATTTGGGAATTGGGCGGGACAACTCGGCGACGGTCGCGCCATCTCCCTCGGAGAACTCGTCGCCCCCGGAGGCGACCGATGGGAGCTCCAGCTCAAAGGCGCGGGGCCCACCCCTTACTCGAGGTCTGGCGACGGTCGTGCGGTGTTGCGTTCGTCTTTGCGTGAGTTCGTCTGCAGCGAGGCCATGCACCACCTCGGTGTGCCCACCACCCGAGCGCTCTCCTTGGTCCTCACCGGCGAGGAGGTCGTGCGCGACATGTTCTACGACGGCAACGCGAAGCCTGAGATGGGCGCTGTGGTCTGCCGGACCGCGCGGAGTTTTTTGCGCTTTGGGAGCCTCGAAATCCACGCCGCGCGCGGCGATCTCGACACCCTGCGGACCCTCGCGGACCACATCATCGCGACCCACGCTCCCAGCCTCGACCTCGGTGCTCCCAGCGTCTACGCCGCCTGGTTTCGAGAGGTCTGCGTGGCCACCGCCACGATGATCTGCCACTGGATGCGAGTGGGGTTCGTCCACGGTGTCATGAACACCGACAACATGTCCGTGCTCGGACTCACCATCGACTACGGACCCTACGGCTGGCTCGACGACTACGACCCTGGCTGGACACCCAACACCACCGACGCTGGCCAACGCCGCTACCGCTTCGGCGCGCAACCATCCATCGCAGCGTGGAATCTTGGGCGTCTCGCCTCGGCGATTTTTCCACTCCTCGATTCAAAAGAGGAGCTTGAGGCGGGCTTAGAAGACTACTGGAGGACCCTTGAGGCCGCTACCTTTGACGCCTACGCTGGGAAGCTAGGGCTGCCGTCCTTTCGGCATGAGCGCCTCGCGGATG
>CALKDV010000005.1 GCA_938084085.1 uncultured Nannocystaceae bacterium | reverse complement strand
CGCAGTGTCCGGCGAGGGTGCCGAACTGAGTCTTGTCGATAAAGTCTTGAGGGTGCTCGATGCGGACCCCCATGGCGAAGGGCTTGGAGGTGAGCTCCGCGCCCGCGTCGGCGGCGGCGCGGACAATCTCACCCGCAGAGTGGCCCGGGGCCAGCACCACGGCCGCCGCGGAAATCTGTTCACCGTTCGCGAGGATGACCCCGCACACGCGTCCGTCGACGGTCTCCAAGGCGTCCGCGCGGGCTTCAAAACGGACGGACACTCCGGCGT
The DNA here is from genome assembly GCA_938084085.1 of uncultured Nannocystaceae bacterium. Classification (GTDB taxonomy): domain Bacteria; phylum Myxococcota_A; class Polyangia; order Nannocystales; family Nannocystaceae; genus JAAZXR01. The sequence continues at coordinate 4,900 of CALKDV010000005.1, read as the reverse complement.
CTTCGAGGTGCTTGCGCATGGCCGAGACCACCTTGGGGAGCCGGTTGGTGCCGATGTGCGGGCGGGCGTTGACCAAGATATCTTGAGGCGCGCCGTAGCGGACGAGGGTCTCTAAGATGTCTCGAATCTCTCCGCGTTTCTTTGAGCGCGTGTAGAGCTTTCCGTCGGAGAATGTGCCCGCCCCGCCTTCTCCGAAACAATAGTTGCTGTCGGCATCGAGCGTACCGCGTTGGGTGAGGGCGGCGAGGTCCCGCCGTCGTGCGCGGACGGGTTTGCCTCGCTCAAGCAGGATGCAGCGCTGTCCTCGGCGGGCGAGACCGAGGGCGCAAAACATCCCCGCGGGACCTCCACCGATAATCACGACGGGAGCGCCCGCAGGCGAGGGGAGCGGCTCTGGCGACAACAGGGGACTCGGCGGCAGCGGTACGCCAACGCCGAGCATCACGGTGGCGCGGATTCGAGGTGTGCCTCGTCGGGCATCGATGGCGCGACGGGTCACCCTGTGGTCCACGATTTCTTGTGGAGCGATATTCGCCGCCCGCGCGGCCATACGACGAATCTCTGCGTCATTCCCGGCGGCGTCGGGGTGCAGCACAACCTCCACCTCGATCGTCTCGTTCTCCGCGGAGGCCCTTCGCGATTTTGAGTGACCTTTGCGGCGGCGATTCATGGCGCATCGCCCGAGGGGGGGCCGACGGTCTTAATAATAGTCTCGGGGTTGGTCCCCGGTAGTGCAGACACGATCCCGTCTCCGGTGATCGGAGCGACGTAGGGCATGGGTCGTCCATCGGCAGCGCGTTTTACAACGTCGAAGACGAGGGCGGCGATCGCGAGCACCCCGTCGGTATCGAGCTTCTCAATATTGTCGGTGGCTCTGTGATAGTCGCCGTGAAGACCCGTGAAGAAAAAAAGCACGGGGACGCCCGCTGTATAAAAGTTCGCGTGGTCACTTCGGCCGGCGACTTCGGACTCAAACACGGTCTTGAGTTCGAAGGAGTGGATCTCGTCGAGGAGGGGCAGCCAACCCTCGCTCGACTTGATTCCGCCGATGGCGACGCCCCCATCGCCCGCTCGGCCGACCATGTCGAGATTGATCATCGCAACGACGTCACTGGTGGGGAAGTTCGGATCTTTCACGAGATGGCCAGAGCCGAGGAGCCCCAGCTCTTCCCCTGAGAAGTGCGAGAAAATAATGGAGCGCGCGGGTTGAAGGCCGGAGCGTCGGAAGGCCTCCGCAATCGCGATGACCACAGCAGAACCGCTCGCGTTGTCGTCGGCGCCGTTACAGATCTCGTCGGTCACGTCACGACGCGTGACGGGGCGGCACATGCCGTACTCGTCACCGGCCACGCCGATATGGTCAAAATGGCCACCCACAACCACGTATTCGTCTTTGTGGGTGGTACCAGGGAGGACGCCGACGACGTTGGGTAGGGACTTGAAGGCGGGCTCGATGGCGACGCTCATGGTCACCTGGCGGCTGGTCAGCAGGCCCGAATACGGTTTGAGATCGCGATCGATCGCGGCTTGAAGTCGAGAGACCGTGCGGCGCTTGATCCTTCCCAGCTTGTCGGCCGCCTTCCACGACAACTGAAGCACGGGGATCGGCGCGGGCTCGCGGAAGCGGGAGTTGATCTCAAGGCCGCTGAATTCGTCGTGGGCGTCGGGGTCGAGCAACGAGGCGGGCCCTCGAACGAGCAACACTCCCACGGCGCCCCGCTCTGCCAACGCTTCAATCTTTGCGTGTCGCGAAGCCTCTCGAAAATTGAAGCGTGGACCCGGGAGAGATTGAAGCATCTGGAAGACAGGCAGGAGCCTGGTGCCAAGATCGAGGGCCTCGGGGGCTTCGGTGGGAGGCGTCGAGAATCCTTCGGGGAGTGCCTCTCCGCGCATGGCTCGCCGCACCAGGGTGCCAATCTCTTCAATGGACGCCTGATGCAGCCGAAGCGCGGCCGCGTCGTCGCCTCCCTGAAGCAACGGCGCGACGTCCTTGGCGTAGGTCTTCGCGATGTCTTGTACGCGCGTGGACATGTCGTTCATGTCAGGGGTGGCCGGAATTCCGTCCAAGACCACCGCGATTTTTCCCGCGAGGTCGATGTCGGCGAAGTCGTCGTAGACCACCGCTGCAGCACCCTGGTCTGATGCTTCCTCGTCGGAACTGTCGTCGCCGGTTGCCGCGTCGGTTCCCTGCATCCCATAGCCAACAAAGACAACGGGTGCGGTGACGGTCCCGGCGGAGCCGAGGGCGGAGGGGGCGAGTAAGGAGGCGTCCAATGACATTTTTTTGTTGCCCCAAACCACGGTCGAGGGGCCGGTTGCGGAGGCGCCCGTCGGCAGCTTGTAGGGGACGCTGAAGCTGTCGCCGGTGAGCGGGACCAGCCCCGCATCGTCGTAGCGCTGTTCGAGGTACCGCGCCGCGTCGAGCAGCGTTGGGCTCATGGTGTGCCGGCCCCTCAGCTCATCGGAGGCGAGGAATGCGACGTCCGCGAGGAGTGACTTCTCTGAAATCGTCGCGTCCGCTCCCATCGGAATTTTGGATCTTTCGGCCGTTTCAACGCTCTCTAAACCGTTGTTCGCCGCACATCCTTTGAGCCCAGTAAAGAGCCCTAGGGGCAGGAGCATCCATAGTACAGAGTGCCGAAACGGTGCGAGACGCATGCGAGCACTCTATCGAGCCTTGCGACGGGCCAACAGGGCGTGGTCTTAGTTCGAGACGGTGTGCGAGTGTGTTCGCGCACGTGAGACAGCGCGCGCGTGCGGCCTGCAGTCCGGTGGACGCGACGAAGGGAGGCCTGCCGTGTCGTCCGAAACCGGCGAGGCCCCATTGCTTCCCGGTGTTTGATACACTTCCGCAACTCCACGGGAGCAGCGATCGATGAGACGATCGCACTGAGGATAAATAGAAAACCATAGAGGCGAATATGAAGCGGCTGACAACGTTATTTTCATGGCAACGACTGGGACTTCAAGCGGGACTTTTGGCAGGACTTGGGGCCGCATTTATGGCGGCGGAGGCGCCGGAAGCGACGGCGACCGGCGACCTGTGCCGAGGTGAAGGCGATTGCTCATTCAAGAAACCCAATTTCTTGCTGGTGTTGGATTACTCCACCTCCATGAACAACCTGTTTGGTTCGAGCACCACACAGACTCGCTGGGATGCGGCTGTGGACGCGATCAACCAACTCGTGACGTTTCAGAACGGATTTTTCGACGAAAATTCCCACGTCGCGCTGATGCGATTCGGGCACGACGACCAGCCCTCCACGCCTGGTACCACCCTGACCTTCGATGAGAACTCGTACCCCGGCGTGACGAACCCGCCGCTGCTCGTGGACGGCTTCCGTATCGACGTGCCTTGGTACGACCCCGCGGACCTCGCGAACAACCCATGGTTCGAGTGCAATGGCGCGGCTGTGACCGACGCGCTCGCGGCGCTCCCTGTCGACGGACCCGCCGGCGGCTCTGCCGGTGGCATTGGGACCTGGACGAAGAACGCGCTCGACCAGGGGCAGATTATGATTCAAGACGCCTCTGCCGACCACCCCACGGACGGCGGTGTTGGCATCGCGACGGGTCGCTACTACGGCATCATCGTGATCACGGACGGCTCGTGGACCGGCCCGGACGGTACTTCGCAGCCTGGGGCCGAAGACCCCAACCAGACCGCCGACGATCTGTTCAACAACGACGGCGTCCCCACCTACGTGGTGGCGGTGGACCTCGTGGGACAGGGTCTCGTGGAGGCGGACGAATTGGCTGCCGCCGGTGGTACGACGGAGGCGGTCGAGGCGACCTCGCCGGCCGACCTTATCGCCGCGCTCCAACAGATCGTTGTGGACGTTCAAAACGCGGTGGTCATCCCCGAGTGCACGGCAGGCTTGCCGCGCGTGATGATCATCCTCGATGCGTCCTCGTCCATGCTCAACGTCGATCAGGCGACTGTGAACCCGCCGCTGGGTGTGGCCGGCGGACCAGGGCAAACGGGCTGGGATCAGTCCCGTGAGGCGCTCGCAGGCGCCAACTCCATCTTCGACGCTGTGTTGCCGAGCGGCAACGCGGTGGAGGACCTTGTCCACCTCGGCCTCATCGTCTTCGGCTCTGCGAATACTCCGCTGTATCCGCAGCTTGATGACGAGATGCGAGTGCTCGTGGATTACGGGCCTTGCATGAAGGACAACTTTGGTTGGGCGCTCGATCCAGACACCTCGTGCGTGAGCCCGGGATGTTCCGATCCCTACGGTGGTCCGCAGATTACGTGGACGTTCCAAGATGGCGAGGCCGTTCAAGGCTTTGACGCGCCGACCTTCAGCCACATGCCGAGCTGCGACGGCGCTGGTTCAGCGTGCACAGGTTCCGCGACCTTCACCAACACCGGCCTTGAACTGGCTGCCTCCAACCAGGCTGCGTATACCGTCGCCGCGCAGATGCCTGGTGCTTTGTACCCGGCCTCGGCATCCACGGAATACATCAACATCCTCATCACGGATGGTGACTACAGCACCTACTCGACGGACGCTGAGGTGGAGGCTGCGCTCACGGGCATGTTCCTCGACGGGGTGGCCACCTACGTGGTCGCCTTTGGCGGTAACCTCGGCTCTCCGACCGCCATCAACAAGCTCACTGGGATGGCCTGTTGGGGCTCCGGTGGCACGGTCGACACCTCGACATCGCCGTGGACTTGCACGGGTGGTGCCGCCGATTACTTCGACGCCGCGTCTGCGACGGACCTCCAAAATGCGCTGGTGATGATTCTGCAGAACGTGACGTTCGATCCTTGCTGCGCGTTCAATGACTGCTCCAACGCGCCGGAGCCGACCACGGACGAGCCTGATCCTGTCGCGGTTACCAGTGGAGACGGAGACGGCGACGGCGACGGAGACGGAGACGGAGACGGCGACGG
>CALKDV010000004.1 GCA_938084085.1 uncultured Nannocystaceae bacterium | reverse complement strand
CCGGCGACACCGGCACGGTACCGCCAGAAGATGCCAGCCGAATCGCCCGCGACATCTCTCTTACCACCGTGTCCATCAACCAAGCTGTCGAGGTGGACGTGGGCAGCGGCAACCAACTGATCCCCGTGTCGAGCCGAAATGGCCGCATCATCCAAGATAGGGACGCACTGTTTCGGGCACGGTGGCAGGTACAGTCCGGTTTCAGCACACGCTCGTTGGAGGCGCGCCTCACCATCAACGTGGGCGGCGCGACCACGAAGACCTACGTCGACACGAGGACCGTAAGCGCCACCGGGTCTGCGAACCCCGGCTCGTACAATGGGACCTTCCGCTGGGCGGTAGATGGCGCCGATCTCCAACCCGGGACGACCTTTAGCGTCGGCCTGTACGAAGTGGACGACTCCTACGCGAGCAGTCCGTTGCCAAGCCCCATCCCTCGGCTGCCCGTCAGCGGCAGCTCTTCTCTGGGCGTGGACTCGGGCAACTATGAGGTGGACGTGGTGCTGGTCCCCATTCGCTGGGTGTACGGAGGCAACGACCGGACGCCCAACTTGAACTCGACGAACGTGGAGACCATTCGTCGAACAATCTGGGAACGAAACCCCGCCGCGAGTATCAACATCTCGGTGCGCTCCCAACCCGTGCTCTGGAACAACGCCATCAGCCTATCCGGCATCCTCCAAACCCTCTCGCAGACAAAGAACCAAGACAACGCTCCCAACGGCACCTACTACGAGGGGCTCGCCGACTTTGGATGTTTCGCGGTCAACGGCTCGTCGTGCAGTAACTACGGGACGACCGGTCTCGGCTATGTCGCCCCGTCCAACAGCTGGGCTTCGGATCAACGAGCCTCAATCTCTGTTTGGTACGACCCACAAAGCAGCGCGGAGACCCTCACCCACGAGCTCGGGCACAACCAGGGCATGAACCATGCCCCATGCGGTGGCGCCTCCGGGTCAGACCCCTCCTACCCATATGGTGGAGGCGCAATTGGGGTGTACGGACACAAGCTCAACACCACCTCGATGTACAGCCCCTCGTCGACGTACGACTATATGGGCTACTGTGACCCCGCCTGGATCTCCGACTGGTCGTGGGAACGCATCGCCACCCGCAACGGACTCTTCACTGCCTCCGCCCCCCTCCCGTCCCGGGACGGCATCTTGATGCAAGGGGTGATCGACGAGGATGGCGCTGAGCACTGGGTGCGGCTGGAGGGCACGCTCCCCGCCGAAGCCACCCGACCCGACACCTTCATGGAATTGTGGGGCGACGACCACATGGTCACGCGCCTGCCCGCCTACGAACACGAGCTCGGAGAGGATGGAGCTCGGGTCGTTGTGGTGCAACTCCCTGAATTCCTCGAAGGCGATACCGCGCTCGAGGGCATCACGGCGGCCGTGCTAGAGAACCCGCGCGCCCGAACGCCGCTGAGCCTTAATCTCGTCCCGCAACTTCCGCTGCCATGACCCCTCGCCCGTGCGGCGCCGCCCGTGAGAAACTCTGTGAGGGTCGTTTTCCCGCGACCACGGCCGCAAAAAAAAGCCGCCCAACCGGACGGCTTTCTCACTGTACGCAGCGCAGCGCGCTACGCCTGCGATGTCACAGGCAGGCTTGCTGGGTGCAAAAACCGCCAGGCTCGACACAGATACCGCAGCTCGCGTTGCAGCACTCGAGTCCCTGACCACAGACCGAATCTCCGCACGGCGACCCACCGACGGTTGCTTGGCAGCCGCAGCCGCACTCATCTGCGAAGTACTCTTCCCCGACAGGGCAGAAGAACTTGATCATCGAGCACTCCTCGAGGCTGTTGCCGTAATAGGTTTTACCGGGCTGTGTGCCGGTGCACGCGTTGGGGTTACCCACGCACATCCCAAGGCAATCGGCGCCGCCAGCGTTCGGATTACATCCATCTCCCGGGAAGTCGATGCATTGCATTCCACCGGGACATTGGGTGCCCAGGATTCCTCCACAGGTCAGCTTGTTACTCGGCCCCGCCTCTGGGAGTGACTCCGGCGCGTCCACATGAACGTCCATCACACCGTCGATCTCGGCGCGCTCTTCCACGGAAAGGTCCTCGACATCGAGGCCGCACGCCACGCTCATGGCGGCAACGCACGAAACAGAAATCCACATGCTTATCTTGTTCATTTTTTGTCTCCTACAAACTCTTTGAATGGCGGATTTCCTTGAGCGAGGTCACGCCGTACCCGTATCTACGGCCCGTACATAATCGCTCTTCCGGGTGATGTGCAAGCAACAACAGCATGGCGATCCTCTGGGGCGCCAAAAACCGGCTTCCCCTTGCGGAATGCGCACGCCGCGGCATCTGATGACCTCTTTGATGGTCTTTTTTTATGTGTTTTTGATTTCTGAAAATATGTGATCCAAGGGCGTACGACTTCGAGCATTCGCGCGCGATCCCGCGTAGAGAGGCTTTGTCTCCGCAGGCTAGAAACCGAGAGATTCGTGATTTAGGGCGCACCGGCGGCGCGAACAAGAGCGCCCATCTCCGGGACCCGATTCAGCCAACCAAACAACGCGACTTCAGACTCCACTTTCCCACTGGCAAAAACTGCCCGTTCCGTGTCTACTCTGTACAACAGCGCGACGGCCCACGCTCGCACGCTGAGGACGAGTACACGATGAATCGAAAATCTACGATAGCTTTTTGTTTGTCCCTTGGAATGACCGTTTCGGCCTGCTCGGACGGCCCGGACGGCAGCGGGACGGGTGATGATGGTCTGACACTCGGCGGCACCTCCTCCGCCGACAACGGCGACGGCGACGCCGACGCCGACGCCGATGCGTCTGGGACCGCGACTGAGTCTGGCGACGGCGACGGCGACGGCGACGGTGACGGCGACCCCACGGGCGACGGTGATCCAACTGGCGATGGCGACGGCGATGGCGACGGTGACGCCGACGAT
>CALKDV010000003.1 GCA_938084085.1 uncultured Nannocystaceae bacterium | reverse complement strand
GGCAAGACCTACAGCGTGAAGAGGCTGCTCGCGCTCTTGTTGGAGCAGCCGCGCGCGACCGAGGAAGGGCCGCTTCGGATCGCGTTGGCGGCACCCACGGGCAAAGCGGGGGTGCGGATGGCGGAGGCGATGGCCGAGGATCTCGAGAGTCTAGGCCTCGCGCCGAAGGTGCTCGAGGCGATGGAGGCGTTGGAACCCAAGACGCTGCACAAGCTGCTGCGCATGCGTCCCGACGGGGTCGCAGGCCACGGGCGTGACACGCCGCTCAACGCGGATGTGGTGGTCGTAGACGAGGCCTCCATGATCGATCTGACGATGATGCGGCATCTGCTCGCGGCGATCGGCCCGCAGGCGCGACTGATTCTACTTGGTGACAGAGACCAGCTCGCGTCGGTAGACGCGGGTACTGTGCTCAGCGATATTGTGTCCACCGCGCTCGGTACACAAGACTCCGAGACGACTGGTGAAGGAGAGGCCGGACTCCGGGCATGTATCATTCACTTCACCCAAAACCACCGTTTTCATAAGGCGCCGCGTATCGCTCAAGTCGCGCAGTTGATCCAGCACAAGGGGGCCGACGAACTCGCGCAGGCGGTGGCGTTGATGGATCCGCAGGGCGACCATAGTGGTGGTGTCGACGATCCTCTCCTCGATCGTATTCAGCATCTCGGGCCGCCCACCGCGGGCCGATTGAGCACTCCCCAACTCGTCGCGCTGAGCGCGCCATATCTTGATGAGGACGGGTTCGGAGGCCGCTTGATGGCGGCGATTCGCTCGCGGGGACAAGGAGGCGAGGACCTCCGAGATCCGGCGCTCCATCGTGAGTTGCTCACGCGTCTTGAGGGGTACCGAGTTCTTGCGGCACATCGCCGCGGACCTCTGGGGGTGGAGGGGATCCTCCGCGCTCTAGAAACTCAACTATTTCATGAGTTTGAAGGTGCTTTCGTCGAAGGAAAGCGAGGGGCCCGGCTCTGGACAGAGGGGACGTTTTGGCTGGGCCGTCCAATCCTCATTCGGGAGAACGCGTACGACCTTGAGCTGATGAACGGGGACATCGGTTTGGTGCTGCCTGTGGACGGTTCGCTCCGTCTCGTTTTTCCGGGAAGGGGCGATGACGCGGCGCCGCTTCGGAGCGTAGCGCTGTCTCGACTTCCATCTCACCAAGGCGCGCTCGCGATGACCATCCACAAAAGCCAAGGGTCTCAATTCCGGCGCGTCGCCATGGTCCTCGCGGATGGACCGAGCCCCATCCAGACACGAGAGCTTGTGTACACGGCCTTGACGCGGGCGCGGGAACGAATTGACTGGATCGGCAGTATCGAGACATTAAGCCGCGCGCTTGGACTCCCGGTTCAACGCTCGAGCGGGCTCTCTTCACTCTTGTGGGATCGCTAGCCGGGGAGCTCGGGACAGTGCGTGGGGACGATGTGAAGCCGGGGACGTCGGGCGCCGAGGGGCGTTCGGCGGACGGTGAACGCGGCGGCGCGCTCAGGTTTGTCGCGACTCGACGGGTCGAGGAGTTGCCCGCATGCGAGAGCGAGGATACCCTCGTTGCATGATCGACTTGATGGTGACAAGGGTGCATCGGTCGGCGGTCTGCGGGGCGGTGGCCGCCGCGGTCGTGACGTCGTCGGCGATGGGGTGCGCGAAGGACAGCGCCCAGAGCGGCGAGGGCGGTGACGACGTGGCCGACAGCGCGGACGCGGGCACAGACTCCACCGGCGACGGGGGCGAGTGCGCCGTAGAATTCGAGGGTTCCGCGCCCGGATCGTTCGCCGTTTGGACGGTCACCAACGCCCGCGCAGTTCCGATCTACTTGCCCGGGACCCGCGATGTGTGCATCCTGGAGCCGTGGTCCGTCACCCAAGATGGCGAGCGCATTTTCTGGCACTCCGGCAGCTACATCCCGACCTGCGAGTTGCTCCATAGCGCCCCGGGGTGCGGGTATGGGTGCAGCGACGGCCCGGCGACTGTGGTCAAGCTGAACCCCGGCGCCTCGGTCGAGAAGATCTTCGGGTTGTATGGATGGAAGGAGGTGAACCTGCCCCCCGAGTGTTGGGAGGGCTCCGACTGCGACCCCACCATGCCGTGCTACGTCGGCCGCGCCGTTCTTGAGACGCCGCTGACGCTGGAGATCCCCGTGACGGAGACGTGCGACTTCACCGACGAGTGCGGCTGCGAAGGGGAGACCTGTACCTTCCAAATCAGCGATGACGTGCTCCCCTTGGCGAGCGCGGAGCTCGTCAAATTTGAGTGGGATGGGGCGGTGGAGGGCGGCAGCTTCGTCGTGGAGTGAGGCGCGCGGGCGAGCGCGTGTTCGTTGGTGGTGGACTGCCGGATCGCGGACGTCGGAATCGACGCCGTAGACAGTCGTTTTCGCCGCTGCCGAGGCTGCATCCGCAGGTTCGAAGGATGGTCCCTCGCGGATCACCCGGATATGGCATGGTTGGGCCGTGGCGATGAAGCAGGTTTCAGACAACGACATGCGCGGCGAGCAAGACGATGAGCTCATGGGACTCTCCGGGGCCGAGGAGGCAGAGGACGAGGAGCTTCCGAGCGAGCTGAGGCTCGATATGTGGCTGCGGGACCGCGAGGTCATCGAGGCGGTCAGCGCCTACGCCACCCCCCGCGAGCGGCAGGCGTTCGTGACGACCGCGCTCCGAATCGGCGTGCTGGCCATGCGGCAGGCCAGCGGCCAGGTAGACGCGACGTCTGTGCGCAACGAGGGCGAGCGCATGCTGACTCAGCTCGCCGCCTCGCTGACCCAGCATAAAGAGACCGTGGCCGAGCAGGTGTCCCACCAATTGAAGGTGTACTTCGATCCCAACGACGGTCACTTCAACGAGCGGATCAAGCGGCTCGTCGCGCGAGACGGAGAGCTGGAGTCGACGCTCCGCGCCCTCATCGGGCGGGAGGACTCTGAGCTCGTGAAGACGCTCGGCGCCCACATCGGGGACCGCAGCCCGTTGATGAAGCTCCTCGATCCAAACGAGGCAGACGGGATGGTGGCCGCGCTCGAAGGCAGGGTGGCGACGGTGCTCGAGGCGCAGCGCGAGCGCATTTTGAGGCAGTTCTCTTTGGACGACGACGCGAGCGCGCTGAGTCGTTTGGTGCAGCAGATCAAGGGGAACAACGCTGAGGTGGTGCGGGAGTTCTCCCTCGACCATGAGGATTCGGCCCTCAGCCGGCTGATGCGGGGGGTGCAGGATGCCCAGACCCAGATCAGTCGAGAGTTTTCGCTCGACGAAGAGGACTCTGCGCTCGCACGCATGAAAAAGCAGATGCTCGACGTGCTCGAGCAACACCGCACGGAGCGGAAGAACTTTGAGGTGGAGGTGCGCACAGCCCTA
>CALKDV010000002.1 GCA_938084085.1 uncultured Nannocystaceae bacterium | reverse complement strand
ATTAATTTCCTCTGCGATAGAAGAGGACGACGCGCTTATCTTAATGGGACCCGCGCCGAAGGACCCGTCAGGACTCGTGAGTGACAACGAACCGCTTGCGCTCGCAGTGGATCGAGAGGGGGAGGTGGTCTGGTATCTCCAGAACCCTGGCATCACGCCTGCGTTCGCTCCTCGAGATGTGAAGCTTCGCTCGGATGGCACCCTCGCCGTTTTGGTGCCCGGTGGATGGAATTTGTTTACGCTCGCCGGCGATGTCTTGAAGAAGTACCGCTCACCACGCGAGGGTCTCTACTTTCATCACGATGTCATCGATCTCCCCACCGGGGGCTTTGCGACCTTGGCGGGGAACGCTCGGACGGTGGATGTGCCGGATTTGGGCGGGGAGGTCAACGTGCGCGGTGATCTCATCATCGAGCTCAATACGGAGGGGGAGATCGTCTGGGAGTGGTCCACCTTCGAGCATCTCGACACCTCACGCTTCCCGGGGCCGCTCTCTCTCAATCCGCTCACGTTCGGGCTCAATGAGGTGGTCTACGACTGGACCCACGGGAACGCGGTCGTCTATGTCGAAGCGGAAGACGCCTATTTGCTCTCTTTGCGTCACCAGAACTGGATCCTTAAAATTGATCGTGGAACCGGTCAAATCCTGTGGAAGTTAGGGCCAGAGGGCGACTTTGAGTTGGTCGATGCGGAGGGTGAACCTGCGGACTGGTTCTACAGTCAGCACAATCCGAGTCTCTCGTCAGACGGCGTGCTCACCCTCTTCGACAATGGTAACGAGCGCCCCTGGGACACCGAGCCCTATAGCCGTGCTGTGTCGTATCAACTCGACGAAGCAAATATGACCGCGGCACAAATTTGGTCGCACTCGATTGGCATCTACTCCAACTTCCTCGGTGGCGTCGAGCACACCCCAGATCAGCGATGGTTGGTGGCGGGCGGAGGAAACCGCAGCTTGGAGACACCCGGGAAGGTCGTGGAGGTCCCGGCGACGCCGGGCGCGACGCCCATATGGTCGCTGACCTATCCGGAGTCGGTGATCTACCGCGCCCATCAAATCAATTCGCTCTATGTTGGAAACGAATAGACCTCAAAGAGGGCGCAGGAGCGCCGCCTACGTCCTGCTCCAGGCCATCTTGGAGCGGATGTCGAAGAAGCACGCCGAGGCACCCGCAGACATCCCGCGGATGCGTCATGGACTCAAGAAAGGACTGGGCCGCATGGGGCACGCGCCAGCCTCGAAGGTGTCGGTCACGCAGCGATCGGTGGAGGGGGTCCCGTGCCTCGAGTTCACACCGGCCCGCGCGCGCGGAGACGCGGTGGTTTTGTACGTCCACGGAGGAGGCTACTGTCTGGGGAGCACGGAGGCCTACCGCGGCGTCGTCTCGAGGATGTGCGCCTCGCTCGGTCGTCACATGGTCATGCCTGAGTACCGGCTGGCGCCAGAGCATCCTTACCCGGCGGGACTGAAGGATCTGGAGGTCGTCGCGAAGGCCTTGACACCGTCGAGCACCGAGTCGCCGCTGGTCGTGATGGGGGACTCCGCCGGTGGGGGACTCGCGCTCGCGCTCGCGCAGCAGATGTGTCGACGTGAGGACTTGCCGGACCCTGCTTGCCTCGTCCTCTATTCTCCATGGGTGGATCTACGGTGTGATTCGCCTTCCACGGCCTCAGGGGCCATGACGGATTGGGTGGTGCGTCCTCAATGGCTGCGGACCTTCGCGGAGATGTACGCGGGAGCGCACTCCGTCTCCGACCCGCGCGTGACTCCGCTGCTCGGGGACCATGAGGGCCTGCCGCCGACCTTGCTTGAGGTGGGTGGGTTGGAGGTGCTCCGCGACGACGCGCGACGACTGAAGAGTGAGCTTGAGCGGGTCGGCGTCGCTACCACCTTCGTCGAGGATCCAAAGGGGATTCACGTGTGGCAGATCTATCTGCCGTGGCTCCCCGAGGCGAGAGAGAGTATGGCGCGGACCCACGCTTTTTTGGCCGCCCACGTCGAGGACTAGCGATCGCTACTGGGACAGGTGCCGCCGCTGTCGGGTGGGAGTGGGCGAGCTTCCCGCCGCACGCGCCTTCGGTTCAAGCAGCGGGGGAGGGGTGCTCCCGCGGGCGGCGAAGTCGCGCGTGAGGGCCTCGTGCACCGCGTCATCGTTGTCTCCTCGCGCCTGCATATATTCCGCGAGCCGTCGGGCGCGGTGCTTGAGCGCCATGGCGTGGACCTTGCCGTCGCGCTGAAACAGCCAATCTGAGAACTTCAAGGTCTCCTCGAAGGGTGAGTCTTCGCCCCACATCAGCGCCATCGTGTGCAGCAGTGTCCCTCGGTTCCAGAATACGTCCCAGACCAATGAGAACCGCTTCAAACGCTGCATTGTGGGGAAATCGATGTGGGCTGTGGAGAGGATCGCGTAGGGCGCGAACTGGTCGAACACGAGGGCAAACTCCTCGGAGTGTCTCGCGATGGGGGTGCCGCGGAGTCGTTTCAAGACCCCCACTTGAACTTCTTGAACCCCCGCGCGGATGAGACGGTCCAGACCGGCACCAAATGACGCCAGGTCTTCACCGGGGAGTCCGATGATGAGATCGGTGTGGAGGTGGACGCCCGTGTCCTCGCAGAGGAAGCGGAGATTGTCGAAGGTCTTCTCCAAGTTCTGGCGTCGCTGAATTCGTTGGCCGACCTCCGGATCAAACGACTGGATGCCAATTTCGAATTGGAGGGAGCCCTCCGGAAACGCGCGAATGAGCTCGCGCAGTCGCTCGGGGAGTCGGTCGGGCACCATCTCAAAGTGGATAAAGAGGCCGAGCTCGATGCGGTCGAGGAAAAATCGCAGGATCTCTTCGCTTCGCTGAATGTCGAGATTAAAGGTGCGATCGACGAACTTAAACGACCGCGCACCGCGATCCATCAGATGTTGGAGTGAGGTCAAAAACTCCGGCAGGTCGAAGGCGCGGACTTTCTTGTCGAGGGAGGAGAGACAAAACTCGCAACGGAAGGGGCAGCCGCGCGACGCCTCGACGTAGAGCACCCTGTGGGCGATGTCCTCTTCATCATAAAGGTCGTACGGCAGGGAGATCGTCGAGATTTCGGGGGCGCCGCCGTCGATCACGCGCTGCAGGGGCTTGCGGCCGCTCAAGAGCCGCTCGCAAAGCTTGGGGAAGGCTGCGTCGCCCTCTCCGGTGACGATGTAGTCCACGTCCGCCAGCCATGGTTGAGCCTCGATCTCGTGGCTGACCTCGGGTCCGCCCACTACGAGCGTCACCTGGGGGGCGATCGCTCGCAGCGTCTTGACGACCTCGGCGACGCGCTGGACGTTCCAGATATAGACCCCGAGTCCGACGATGGACGGGGCCTCCTGCACAATCTTC
>CALKDV010000001.1 GCA_938084085.1 uncultured Nannocystaceae bacterium | reverse complement strand
CGAGACGCGCTCGAAAACCAGCGCTCGGAGAAAGAACTGCTGATCGCGGATCTTGAACGCCGAGAGCGTGAGCATAAAAGTTTGGCGGCGCAGGTGGAGCAAGCTCGCCTCTCGCTTCGTGACACCGAGTCAGCGCTCGGGGACAAGAAAGTCGCGTCTCGGAAACAAGCCAAACAGCTCGACAAGGATCTTGAGGCCCGCGCGGCCAGGCTTCGGGCGGTTGAGGCGCGACTCAAGGCGGTCGAGTCTACGCTGGAGAAGAAGGCAGGCAAGCTGGAGAGTCTGACGGCGTCCTTGGATACGGCGGAGAAAAAACTCGCAGACTCGATCACGGGCAGCGTCCCCACCTCGAACGTGAGTGACGATTGGAACCGCGAGATCGCGAAGGCGCCCTCGTCGCAGGTCAAGGATGTTCGGTTCGAAGACGGGCCGGAAGAGTCCAGGGTCATCATCGAGGTCGATGGACCGATGGTCTACGCCGGAAGCAATCTTACGCCGACCATGAAACTCCTTGCACTGGAGGGTGCAGACATTGGTGAGCAGCTCGAACGAAGCCTCGACGCCTCAGGCTTCGGTGGGCCCGTCCGAATGGTGACGAGCTTCAAAGAGCACGACACCGTGAAGGTGATCGTGGCGATGCAAGAGGACGCCTCCCCACGTCTCGAGGAGCAGCCGGGTCGACTGGTGCTGCACTTCCCGCGCTCGCGACCCCGAGGGGAGCAGCAGGCTTCGAATCGAGTCGTCTCGGTGGCGTCTCCGCAGGTCGCCGGCTTCGCGACCGCCCCTGCAGCGCTCGCGACCCAGAGCTCCAAGCGCTCGCGCTCCAAATGGCGAGGTGAACGGATCGATCTTGAGATCCAGGACGCTCCCATCAAAGATATCCTGCTCATGTTTAGCGACATCGGTCGGATTAACATCATCTCCGGCGACGGTGTCGCGGGGCAGGTGACGATGCGACTCAACTCGGTCCCGTGGGATCAGGCGCTCGACATCATCCTCCGGTCCCTGCAGCTAGGGATGGTGCAAGAGGGGAATATTATTCGCGTCGCGACGCTGTCGCAGCTCGACGCGGAGCGAACTGCGGCGATTGAAAAGGCCAACGCACAGGTGCGATTGAAGCCCCTGGAGACCCGGTTGATCCCGCTGTCGTACGCGGCTGTCGGAGCGATGGCGTCGAAAGTTGGTACCGTGTTGAGCTCGCGCGGCTCTGTTACACCAGACGAGCGGACGAACACGCTCATCGTCATGGACGTGGTGGAAAATATCGCCATCGCGGAACAGCTTGTGAATAAGCTCGACAGCCAGACCCCGCAGGTCAGCATTGAGGCGCGAATCGTCGAGGCGCGGACGAACTGGCTCCGCGAGCTTGGCATTCAGTGGGGCTTCGACTTCACGGCGAGCCCGGGCTCGGGCAACCCCACGGGCCTCTGGTTCCCGAACTCCCTCGGTGTCGCGGGCGGTAGCGGTGCGGTAGGGGGGCAGCAGATCACCTCCGGATTTCTCCTGCCTTCGGCGCAGGCGACACCCAACTACGTGGTCGATTTGCCTGCTGCGGCCGGCACCGGTGCCGGTGGCGCGGTCGGCTTCTCCTTCGGGAGCGTCGACGGCAACCTGAATACAAACCTGAGGCTGTCGGCGGCAGAGGACGTTGGCGAGGTTCGTATCATCTCCGCTCCGAAGATCTCGACCCTCGACAACACCACAGCAAAAATCGAACAGGGTGTTCAGATTCCGATCTCGCAGGTATCTGCGCAGGGGGTGAACACGCGTTATGTGAACGCGACCCTCGGTCTGTCGGTGACCCCCCACGTCACCAACGAGGGGTCTGTGATGCTGCAGGTGGACGTTCAAAAGAACGAGGCCGACTTCGTCAACACCGGCGCCCGGGGTGACCCAACGATTCTCACCAAGAGCGCGCAGTCGCAGATGCTTGTTCAAGACGGAGACACCGCGGTGATCGGTGGAATCTTCACGCGGAACCAATCCGTGAACCGTAAAAAGGTCCCGTGGATCGCTGATGTGCCCATCATCGGATGGTTCTTCAAGAACAAGCGAGAGGCGGACACCCGCACCGAGGTGCTGATCTTCTTGACTCCCAAGATCATCAACCGCAGCACCAGCATCGGCGGATAGCTGCACGGCGCGGCGACGCGACAACGCGAAGGGGCACCGATTGGGGGCCCCTTCGTTTTTTATGGTGGTCGGAGGTCCCTTGGCGGTATGCTGCCCGCAGGTGTCGGGTCGAAGACCATTGTTCTTGGTGGGGATGATGGGGTCCGGCAAGTCCGCTGTCGGGGCTGCGTTGGCGGCGCGGCTTGGGGCGGTCTTTATCGATCTTGACCAGCGCCTGGAGCGGCTGAGTGGGCATTGTGTGGCCGACCTGTTCGCACGGAGCGAGGCGACGTTTCGTGAGGTAGAGGCGAGCGCCTTACGCTCGCTGTGTGCGGAGCCAGGGTTCGGCGGGGCGGGGGCGGTTGTCGCGACCGGGGGAGGCGCCGTGATCTCCGCGGCCAATCGGACCCTCATGTCGACCGTGGGGCGGGTGTGTTATCTCGACGTGGACGTAGAGACGCTGGTGAAGCGGCTCTGCGCTCCAGGCGAGGCGTCGCGCAGACCGCTTTTGAGGGGGCGCGACGTGCGTCAGGAACTTGTTAAGCTCCAAGAGCTTCGAGGGCAGTATTATCGGAGCGCGGAGATCATTGTGAACGGCGCCTCACCGATCCCCCAGGTCGTCGAGGAAATCGTGGGCGCGCTCTGAGGAGGACACCATGGCAGACAATTCGGGAGAGACAGCAAAACAACGGGTGAAGAAGCGGGCGATCGCCGTGTCTGTCAATGTGCCGGCGGAGGCCATGAGCTATCCGGTGTTGATCGGACAAGGCCTGCTTGAGCGCCTCGGCTCCGAGGTTAAGCGAAGCTCCCATGGCGTGCGGAAGGTCGCCCTGGTTTCCGACGACAACGTGATGCCGCTGTACGGAGCGCAGGCTATCGCCGCGTTGGAGGCCCAGTCCATCGAGGTCTCTGGGTTCACCATTCCGGCGGGTGAAGCGTCGAAGACACCGCAGCGGGCGGTGGGGCTGGTGGAGTCGTTCGTGGAGGCGGGGCTTGGACGCCACGATGTGGTCGTGGCGTTGGGTGGCGGCGTCGTCGGAGATCTCGCGGGGTTTGCGGCGGCCACGTTCATGCGGGGGATCGCGTTCGTGCAATGTCCGACCACTCTGCTCGCGCAGGTGGACGCGTCGGTCGGGGGAAAGGTCGCCGTGGATTTGCCAGGGGGAAAGAACCTGATGGGGGCGTTCCACTTTCCCACTGCGGTGATCGTTGATCCGGAGGTACTCAAAACCCTGCCGCAGCGCGAACTCTCGTGTGGCATGGCGGAGATGCTCAA